>JABMQA010001250.1 GCA_013203545.1 Bacteroidota bacterium | reverse complement strand
CGGGACATTGGCCGGGAGGGGTTTTCTTTCGGATAATCGAAAAAGAGACCTCTGAGGGAAAGGTTTATACTTTTTTTTCCTGGATGGGGGCCAAGAAAGGGCTGGGCATAAGGGTGATCGAATGCATGGTCTTCGATTCCGTAGGGAGTCCGGTTTTCGGAACACCGGTGTTTTTATTGCCTTCCGGAAAAATCAATTGCAGGGTGATATTTGAATTCACAGATGAAATCCCTTTTCACCTGAATTATGAAAAGCAGGATTATCCGGGTAAAAAGAGAAAAAAAACAGATATGATCGTTTTTAACCATCTCTCGGGCAACAATCCCCGGATGGGAAAAATGTTCCTGGCCCCGGTGCCCGATTACAGTATTTTTGATGCCCTGATTTTCGAGAATGATCACTGGACTTTTTATGGAGATATCGATGTACGGATCAGGGATGAATCTCAAATGCAATTGAAACCCTCACACCGATCAGTCGTAGAACCTGATGGAAAATAGAGATAGATTTCAATATTCTCCGTTAGGATTCCTTCGGACAACATGTTTAGCTTATTTACATGCCTTCAAAATTAATTTATAATCACATTTTTTCATTAAAATATTTTACTTTTGCCACATAATCAATATTGTAATAAACATTTAAAGTTAGTTGAGAAATGAAAAAGCATAATTTTTATGCAGGCCCTTCAATCCTGCCACAGTTCACAATAGATGAAACCATTAAGGCAATACAGGATTTTGCAGGTACGGGCCTTTCGATAATGGAAATCTCCCACCGCAGTAAGCCATTTGTTGCTGTGATGGATGAAGCACAGGCCATGTTCAAGGAGTTATTAAACATCCCTGAAGGATATTCGGTAATATTTGTAGGAGGTGGCGCCAGCACACAGTTTGCCATGGTACCCTACAACCTGATGAAAACAAAGGCTGCATATCTGAATACCGGCGCGTGGGCATCCAAAGCGCTAAAGGAAGCCAAACTATTTGGAGAAGTTGTAGAAGTGGCATCCTCAAAGGACAAAACTTTCAACTTTATCCCAAAAGGATACGTCATTCCGGAGGACGCTGATTATTTCCATATCACCACCAACAATACAATCTACGGCACTGAGATCCATGAGGATTATGATATCGATATCCCACTGGTTGCAGATATGTCATCCGACATCTTCAGCCGTCCGGTTGATGTTTCAAAATATGCCATTATCTATGGTGGTGCCCAGAAAAACCTGGCACCATCGGGTGTTACTTTTGTAATCATTCGCAATGATATACTGGGTAAGGTTGAACGTCAAATCCCGACCATGCTCAATTACCAGACCCATATCGATAAGGAATCTATGTTCAATACGCCACCGGTTGTCCCTGTTTTCGCTGCTGTTCAAACCCTGAAGTGGCTTAAGGGTAAAGGTGGTGTGGCTGAAATGTATAAAATCAATAAGCATAAAGCAGGCCTGCTGTATGATGAAATCGACAGAAACCCAATGTTTAAAGGAACAGTACCTGACAAGGAAGACCGCTCATTGATGAATATCTGTTTCGTAATGAACGATGGCTTCGAAGACAAGGAGAAGGATTTCATGGAATTTGCCACATCAAAAGGCATGGTTGGAATCAAAGGGCACCGTTCGGTTGGTGGTTTCAGGGCTTCAACATACAATGCACTCCCGGTGGAGAGCGTACAGGCACTGGTTGACGCTATGCAGGAATTTGAAAATATGAATGCCTAATAAATATTGGAGGACAAAGCATGAAAAAAATATTGGTTGCCACAGAAAAACCATTCGCTCCAGCAGCAGTTGCAAAAATCAAAGAGGTAGTTGACGGGGCTGGATATGAATTTCTTTTACTTGAAAAATACACTGATCAGGCTGAACTGCTCAAAGCTGTTGCCGATGTGGATGCGATGATCATCAGAAGCGATAAGGCCAACAAAGATGTGCTTGATGCCGCGAAAAACCTGAAAATCATTGTTAGGGCCGGTGCCGGATATGATAACATCGACCTGGCAGCTGCAACAGACAATGGCGTTGTTGCCATGAATACACCCGGACAAAACTCCAATGCCGTAGCAGAACTCGCTATAGGAATGATGGTATTTTTAGCGCGTGGGAAATTCAACGGAAAATCAGGTACGGAACTTCGTGGCAAATCACTTGGAATACATGCCTATGGAAACGTAGGTAAATATGTAGCTGATATTGCCAAAGGTTTCGGTATGGAAATATTTGCTTATGATCCGTTTATCGACAGCAAAGTAATGACAGACAATGGTGTTGTACCGGTGAATTCACCGGAGGAATTGTACGAAAGTTGCCAGTACATTTCTTTGCACATACCTGCCACTGAAAAAACAAAGAAATCCATTGGCTTTGAAATTTTAAACAAGATGCCGAAAAACGCCGTTCTGGTCAATACAGCGCGCAAGGAGGTAATAGATGAAGAAGGATTGCTAAAAATGTTTGCCGATCGGGATGATTTTAAATATATCTCGGATATCGCCCCGGAATGTGCTGCTGAAATTGAAGAAAAATATCCCGGAAGGTTTTTCTTTACGCCAAAGAAAATGGGGGCTCAAACGTCAGAGGCCAACATAAATGCCGGAATTGCTTCTGCCAGGCAAATCGTTAACTTCTTCGAAAAAGGCGATACAACATTCCAGGTAAATAAATAATTTTATTAATTTTGTCCGCTAAGTCAGACCTGGCGATCAAAAAGTTGTCAGGTCTGATTGTATCTTACAATATGATCAATTAACTAATCCCCTAACTATACTAACTATGGAGAATGAAGTAGAAAACACGATGACTTTTTTCAGATTTGAAGATTTGAGGGTTTACCATAAGGCACTGGGATATGTTGAGTGGGTTCACTCCAACACCAGTTTATTTCCCGAAAATGAAATGCAAAGCCTAACTGCTAAGTTCATTAATGCAGCACAGGCCATTCCGCTTCAAATAGCCGAAGGGTCATCGAGAAACAAAACCCAGTTTATTTATTACCTGAAAATGGCAAAAAGTTCCATCCGTGAATGTGTGGTTTACACCGCCATTGCAAGCGGATTAAACTATATGACAGAAAGCACCAGGGATGAGTCGCGCGGCCAATTGATGGAACTCACCAAGATGATTGGCGCCCTTATAGGAAGCCTGCAACGTAGTAATCAGGGACACTACGACGATAAATAACCCAATAATCTATTCACTCATTTTAAAGTATAAAAGTTAAGATGGCAATACTGAAACCATTTAAAGGATTACGTCCACCCAAAGAAATTGTACGGGATCTCGCATCGCGTCCTTACGATGTGTTAAATTCGGAAGAGGCAAAGGTTGAGGCCGAAGGAAACGAATATTCCTTGCTTCATATCATCAAGCCGGAAATTGACCTTCCGGATGGAACTGACCATTATGCGCAGGAAGTATATGATAAAGCAAGTGAAAATTTTAAAAAATTCCAGGAAAAAGGCTGGCTGGTTCCTGATGGTGAAGAATACCTCTATATTTACGCCCAGACCATGAATGGCAAAACCCAATATGGCCTCGTTGGATGTGCCGCGGTTGAGGATTATTTAAATGACGTGATTAAAAAGCACGAACTTACCCGCAAGGTTAAGGAAGAGGACCGCATGAAACACGTTCGCATTACAAATGCCAATATGGAACCGGTGTTTTTTACCTATCCTGCCAAACCCGAAATTGATACCATTATTGATAAGTGGGTTAGTGATCATGACCCGGAATACGACTTTACTTCAGTTGATGGAATTGGCCATCATTTCTGGGTGATCGATGATAAAAATTTAAATGATCAACTGATCAAGCTGTTTGATAAGGTTCCCTTTACCTACGTTGCCGATGGGCATCACAGAACCGCTGCTGCTGCGCTGGTGGGAAATGAAAAAAAGCAAAACAACCCAAACCATAAGGGTAACGAAGAATACAATTATTTCCTGGCTGTTCATTTTCCGGATAATCAATTAACCATTATCGATTATAACCGTGTAGTTACCGATCTGAATGGAATGACCAATAAAGCGTTTCTCCTGAAACTGAACGAAACATTTTTGGTTGAAGAAAAGGGAGCCGGTATTTACAAAGCCGATCGTTTGCATAATTTCAGTTTATACCTGGATGGTATGTGGTATTCACTTACAGCTAAAGTTGGCAACTACAATGATAGCGATCCCATCGGCGTATTGGATGTAACCATTCTATCGAACCTTATTCTTGACCCATTGCTGGACATTAAGGATCTGCGCACTTCAGACCGGATAGATTTTGTTGGTGGTATTCGTGGACTGGGTGAGTTGAAAAAACGTGTTGACTCCGGTGAAATGAAGGCAGCTTTTGCGCTTTATCCGGTTTCGATGAAGCAATTAATCGATATTGCTGACACCGGCAATATCATGCCTCCAAAAACCACCTGGTTCGAGCCTAAACTCAGGAGCGGGCTTGTTGTACATTCGCTGGATTAGGCATCTTTTTATTTTTGAGATACCCATCATAAAAAAAACATTTTGTGAATTCCTAAAATTGTATTTACTTTGTAATTACATTTAATGGGTGTATTTATGGAATTATCAATAATACAAATAGGTAACTCTAAAGGTTTTAGACTAAGTAAAACCCTCATTGATAAATACAATATCAAAGACAAAGTTGAACTTATTCTTGAACAAGACTATTTCATCCTGAAACCAATTTCGCAACCAAGACAAGGTTGGGACATAGCTTTTAAAGAAATGAATAATAATGGCGATGACCAACTACTATTTGATGATGTTTTTGATGATGAAAATTTAGAGGAATGGACTTAAATCAATATCAAATAGTACTTGTAAACCTGGATCCAACAATTGGAAGTGAAATAAGAAAAACGAGGCCATGCATTATTATTTCACCTGATGAGATGAATAAATATCTTCGGACAATTGTTGTTGCGCCAATT
>JABMQA010001249.1 GCA_013203545.1 Bacteroidota bacterium | reverse complement strand
TGGTGGCACCGGTCTCGGTCTTGCCATTTCGAAAAACCTGGTGGAAATGATGGGTGGAAAAATAGGGGTATCCAGCCTGCATGGAAAAGGCAGCACCTTTAAATTCAATATCCTGCTCGAAAAGTCTGATGTTGTTTTGGTTGAAAACGGATCTATGGTAATCCCGGCGCTGAGCGAGAAAAGAATCCTTATTGTGGATGACAATCAAACCAACAGAACCATATTAAAAGGGTTTCTAAACCACCTTGGGATACAACATGATCAGGCCGCGAATGGAAAACAGGCTTATGATAAAATTTTAGCCGCCGCAGGTACGCCGGATCAGTATGATATTATCCTCCTCGATTTTCATATGCCGGTAATGGATGGCATCGAAATGGCCAGGTTAATGCAAGCCGAAAACAGGTTGAGCCCCCTCCCTGATATTATTCTGCTTTCGTCCGATGATGTAAGTTTTAAACGCAACAAGCTGCAGGAATTCGGGATTAAGCGATATCTCATAAAGCCTATTTTTAAGGACGAATTGATCAGGGTTTTAAATGAGGTGGTCGGAAATATTGACCTTTCACACACCACAAAAAAAGTATTTAAGCACAAAACCGACAACCTGCTTACACAAAAATATCATGTGCTTCTTGCCGAGGATAACCTGATCAATCAAAAGCTTGCCAACGGCTTGCTCGAAAATCTTGGATGCAGGGTAACCATTGTTGGCAATGGGAAAAAGGCTGTTGAAATCGTTAAAAAAACAAAGTTCGATATCATCTTTATGGATGTCCAAATGCCGGAGATGGATGGTTTTGAGGCAACAGGGCATATCCGGGATTTCGAAAAAGAAAACAATATTTATACCCCCATTGTGGCCATGACGGCACATGCCATGAAAGGCGATCGCGAAAAGTGTTTGAATGCGGGAATGGATGAATATGTTACCAAACCCATTAGCATTAAAAGCGTCAGCGAAGCTATTAATAAACTAAATTTATAGTTCTTCATTTGTTAATCTCTGTTCAATAAAAAAGCGCTTATGAAAAAGTGGTTCCTTAATCTGAAAATTAAAAGCCGGCTCAATACTATGACAACCATATCCATTTTGAGCATTATTTTAATTGGATATGCATCGTTTTATTTTTTCAGAACCACCAAGGTGCTCACACTGGTGCTTACCGAGCAACGGGTTCACGATGTTAACTACCGTACCGGATTGCAGTTGTTTTATGAGTATTTGAATAACCAGGATGACCACATACTGAAAAGGGCTTATATGCATCTGGACTCGGCTGCAAATATTGCTTTTGTATTCAGCAAATCGAAGGAATATTACATACAACATACCCACGACAGGTATGTGGATGTTTTACTTGACACCTATGGCCCAACCATTAATTACGAAAGAAGCGTTGCAGAATTGATCGCCAACCGGTTTGAGTTGATGATGTTTCTGGATAATCCCCAAATGAATGATGCGCTGGAAATTGCTGATGAGGCCTATCGAAACGGCAAAAAAGTTAAAGCGGCCATAAAGGCTTTTCTTGAAAATCCGAATGCCCAGGAGCTTTCTGAAAAGCTGGAACAGGCCAAAACGGAAATGTCCGGGATGGAAGTCCGTTTTTCGGGCACTGTTGCAAAACTCAATAATTTTGTGATCAACCTGTTGCTTATAAGTATTTTGCTTATCGCCGTAGTTTTGGTGATCATTACCTTTTTTTCATCCCGGCTCATTTCCGCCACCATTTCAAAGCCCATCCTCAGGGTTGTTGATAATCTGAAAAATCTCGCAACCGGTAATTTGAATACAGACATTCAGGTTGAAACAACTGATGAAATTGGGAAGCTTAATGCCTCATTCATCGACCTGCAGTCCAGTTTAAAACAAAAATCGGATGTTGCAGGTGCCATTGCAAATGGTGATTTTTCATACAGTGCAGATCCAAAGAGCGACCAGGATGAGTTGGCCTTTTCCATCAACCAGATCGTTCAGAATTTCGGCGAGGTAGTGGATCAGGCCAACAGGATTGCACAGGGCGACCTCGACACAAATATCACCATGCGGTCTGATCATGATGTATTGGGGAGGGCCTTGATCTCGATGACCACCGAATTGAAATCATCCAACGAAGGAAAACAACAGCAACTGTGGCTTAAGAACAGCCAGTCGGACCTGAATGACGTGATGCGGGGCGAGCAGGAAATATTTGACCTGAGCCAAAAGATCATTGGAAAAATCTGCCAGTTGGTTGATGCACGCGTAGGGGCTATTTATCTTGAAGATGAAGAAGACGTTTACAAACTGGTTGGAAGCTATGCCTTTAAAGTACGAAAAACGGTTAAAAATGAATACCATAAAGGAGAGGGCCTTGTTGGACAGGCTGTTCTGGAAAAACAACCCATTATCATAACAAAAGTCCCTGATGATTATATTTCCATAAATTCCGGCCTCGGTGAGGCAGCGCCAAAAAATATCATCGTTGTTCCGTGCATGTTTAATGACCAGGTTATTGGTGTGGTCGAAATCGGTTCATTTAATGAATTCAACCATGAACAAATTAATTTTATCCACACCATCAGCGAAAGTATTGCCATCGGACTAAATGCCTCAAAGGGACGGACGGAATTGCGAAAACTTCTTGCAAAAACCCAGGAACAGGCTGAAGAGTTGCAGGTTCAGCAGGAAGAGCTGCGCCAGGCCAATGAGGAGCTTGAGGAACAAACCAGGGCGCTTAAGGAATCCGAACAGCAATTGCAGACCCAGCAGGAAGAGCTCAGGGTTACCAACGAAGAGCTGGAGGAAAGAACCCGCGCCATCGAAAAGCAACGCGACGATATACGGAAGAAAAATGAAGCATTGCAGCTTGCGCAGAAAGAAATCGAAAAAAAGGCAAGCGATCTTGAGATGGCAAGCAGGTACAAATCGGAGTTCCTGGCCAATATGTCGCACGAATTACGAACGCCACTCAACAGTATTCTGGTTCTGTCCCAAATCCTTTCGAACAACAAAGTGGGCAACCTCAACGATAAACAAATCCAGTCGGCAAAAACCATTCATTCTTCCGGAACAAGTCTGCTGTCGCTGATTAATGAAATCCTTGACCTCTCAAAAATCGAATCGGGCAAACTGGAGATAAACATTGAGCGTATAAAATTAACAGATTTCGTAAGGGATATTGATGATATATTCAAACCGCTGGCTGTTGAGAAAGGGTTGGAGCTGAATATTGAAATCGCCGACATTGCACCGGTATATATGCATTCGGATAGCCTCCGGCTGCAACAAATACTAAGAAATCTGTTGTCGAATGCCATTAAATTCACGCACGATGGCAGTGTTACATTAGATATCAGGAATGCGCGCAGGGAAGATGTCGTTAAAAATCTGGGAATTGAAGTTAATAACCTGCTTGTGTTTGAGGTTACCGATACCGGGATTGGAATTCCAAAAGAGCAACAAAAGGCCATTTTTGAGGCGTTTACCCAAGCTGATGGAACCACATCACGGAAATACGGTGGCACTGGATTGGGACTGTCTATTTCACGTAACCTGGCACATATTCTTGGTGGCGACATTATGATGTCAAGTGATGCGGATAAAGGCACATCCTTTAAATTATTTTTACCAATCGCACCGGATAAAAATCAAATCGAAAAGTTTTCTCCGCATATAAGCACGATTTTACCATCCCCCCCTGAAAAAAATCAGGCGATAACGAACATGGAGGCGGCACCGGAAAAGGGGATCGTTTCAGAAAGAAAGCAACCTAAAAACAAGGTTGTGCCCGAAATTAGCGAAAATGTTAGGGATGACCGCAAGATCATCAGTAAGGGCGACAAATTTATTCTGATCATAGAGGATGATTCCGCATTTTCTCAAATCCTCTATGACCTGGCACACGAAAAGGGTTTCAAATGCCTGATTGCCCCCAATGGTGAAACGGGCCTTCATTATGCTGATTATTATAAGCCCGACGCCATAATCCTGGATATCGGCCTTCCGGGAATTGACGGCTGGCAGGTTATGGACCGGTTAAAGGAAAATCCTGAAACGCGGCATATTCCCGTTCACTTCATGTCAGGAAAAGACAAGAGCAT
>JABMQA010001248.1 GCA_013203545.1 Bacteroidota bacterium | reverse complement strand
GGTGTGTACCAGGGAAATCTTATTATTAACGAGGGAACATTTATTGATAATGATTATGTTTATGAAGAATGGCTTTTTGATGCCCCAATGACTGGAACAGGATATGTTTATGATGAAAAAATTGCATTCGCTCCTGACGGATTAACAGGTTATATTTCATTATTGGGTAATAACGAAGAAATCCCATTTTCAACTGATGCAGTTTATCCCATAGTTTATAAAACTACCGATGGTGGCGAAACATGGAGTGATGCTATTCCAATACAGCTTGGAGGTCCTGATGGTATTGAAGAAGTTTTATGGTATTTAACAGATGAACAAATTGCCGAACTTTTTGAACCACCTGTTCCTGCAAGGGATGAAATAGTTTATACAACTGCCTATGATCATGATATTATAGTTGACTATTTTGGGTTCCTTCATATCGGCGTAATTATTGGTGTAGCAGGAATTGACCCATACTCAATCGTTACCGCAAGTAATTACATCGCTGCATTTGATATTTACACTTGTGATTACGGATTATCATGGTATGGTAACTTCCTTGGTTCATGTAAAAATTTCCGCGGTAATTTTGGTGACTTAACCGAAGATAACCGTATCAATGCTTCCGTTACAACCGACGGTATGATAATTACTATGACATGGCTTGACACACAACTTGAAGGAGTTGAAGAAAATAACCAGCCTGATGTTTATGCACGCGGATTTAATCTTGCTACTAATTATTTATCAGGCGATGAAATAGGTGAAGACTTACCTGACAATGTTACTGCTTTCTCAGCAGGAATGTGGCAGGCATATTTTGAAGCTACTTCTCATTATACCTTAACAGTAGAAGACCAATACATAGTTCCTATAGTTTATGAAGATATGGATCCCTTGGATCCTGCAGCAGAAGTACAGTTCAAATATATCCAGGATTTCTACTATACTGATGCTGACTTTATTTGGGAATCAAATAACCCGGATCCGGGTGTAGGTATTGAACCTGTTGAAAACAATCTTACTTTTGTTTCACAAAACTATCCGAATCCGTTTAGCGGTACTTCAGTTATAACTGTTAAACTTGAAAAAGCTACGGATTTAAGTCTGGAAGTTTTCAACTTAACCGGACAAAAAGTTTATGAAATAAATAATGGAAAAGTTAGTGTAGGCTCTCACACCTTAACTATTGACGCAAGCAACTTAAGTTCAGGTGTATATTTTTACACAGTATTTGCAGGCGAAAACTCGGTTACAAAGAAAATGATTGTTAATTAAAACATTCCATTTCTCTATCAGTGAAACAGACCTACGAGGTTTTGAAAACCTCGTAGGTCTTGAAGATCGAATGTTTATAGAAAAAGCTCCCACATCGGGAGCTTTTTTAATTTATATTAAAACATTCCATTTCTCTATCAGTGAAACAGACCTGCGAGGTTTTCAAAACCTCGTAGGTCTTGAAGATAAATTATTTTTATTCGGACAACAGTGAATGTTTATAATGATAATAAGCTGGTAAGCGGTTTGAAGTCAGTAAGCTACTTCGGTTCTAACTGAATTAAAATGTTTGAATTAAATGAAAACCGGTAATAAATTTATAACCGCTAACCAGCTAATCCGCTAAGATAAAATTTGACTATTCAATATAAATTTATTAGCATGAAAAAATATTTACTTTTTGGTTTGGCTTTGGCACTAAGTGTATGCTCATATTCCCAAAGAAGTTATATAATTAAAGATGTCAAAACAGCAAAAGCTCCTTCACGAAAAATAATTAAAGGTGCTGAATCTCTTAAAAAAAATACTCAAGCTACTGACGAAATAAAATCATCTTCATCAGTAAATGGAAATTTTATTGTTACAATTATTGACATTGGACAAGCGCCCAATGCTTATGGCTATGGTTATGCAGGAGGGCAAAGATCATTGGTTTGGGCTAATGATGACCTGAATGCTGTGACAAATATTCATTCAGATACTACCGGTAATCTTGCTTATGATTTGTCGTTAAATAACGGGCAGACCTTTGAAAACAATATTATTATTTACGAATGTCAGTCTAAAAATAATGCAGCCCATTATCCAAATAGTGCAATTTATAATCCTGCAGGAAATACCGAACCTGCTAATGCATGGTTTACTTTTTTTGCATCAACTGATGACGATTTAAACGGTTCAGGATATTGCTATGGTGTTGCTAATCTTGCTAACCATGCTGATACTACCAGACATATAAAATATTCTCATGATGACTTTTTTTACGGTACCCCAAAAGCATTTACTATTACTACTTCGGGTACTGCATGGGTTGTTGACCCGAATGTGGAT
>JABMQA010001247.1 GCA_013203545.1 Bacteroidota bacterium | reverse complement strand
TTGAGCGAAGCGAAATCCCGCAGCGAAGCGGTTGCGGGAAATGGCAGGATGTATGACGCCGCCCTTTGCCGCTTCCTCTCTCCCGATCCCCACGTGCAAATGCCGGATTATTCGCAGAATTTTAACAGGTATAGTTATGCTTTGAATAATCCGTTGGTTTATACTGATCCGAGTGGGGAATTTGCGTGGATACCATTTCTTGCTTATACTGCAGTACAAGGTATCATTTCTGGTGATATGGCTAAAAACCGAGGTGCCAAAAATGGTTTTTGGGGTGGTTTTGCAACTGGCATAATTACTGCAGCAGCTACACAGTTTATAAGCCCATACATTGGAGCGGCAATTAACGGAACAGGATTTCTGGCCGGTGCTGCCAGTAACATGGTTGCTGCAGCAGGAACCGGATTCATAACATATGGTGCTGCATCTATCGTTACCGGCGAACCATTCGATTGGCAAGGATGGGGTTTGAACATAGTTATGGCAGGTGCTATTGGAGGTATGGAAAGAGGGTTTGATACCGTGTTAAATGATAGGAATTTTTTAACTGGCAAGCCTAATTCTCCACATTATGAAGCTATCCTTGAAGATTATCCCCATATTACACAAACCGAAAATAATTGTAAAAATGCGACTATAGCTGAAGTCGATCAATTCAATGGAGGGAAAAGAACCCAGGAATATTTTCAAACAGAAGGGGATAAATTTAATTCGGATTTTTATATCAAAAACGGGCGTTATCCTACCTTAGGTCAATATTTTGATCATTTTAATTTTACTACCGTGGATGCTGGATCGCTTGAACTTCAACACACAGATATAGGAAAAGCAATGACCCAAGGAAATCCAACTGTCATTGATGAAAATGTAGGAGGAGGAAGAGGGCATACAATTACGATTGTTAAAATTAGACAATGGAAACCAGGTGGTAAAGTTAAGATTTGGTTTAGTGATCCTCAAGAAGGAATATGGAAAGCTAACTACAGTCGCACAGTTCTTGATCCTAATTTTAATAGAGGATCTTATTTGTTTTTCTTAAATAATTAAATCAAATTACTATGTATTTAAAAATCACTATTATAGGATTTCTTCTTCTCATCCAAAATTCTAGCTTCAGTCAGGATGACTCTTTGGAGAAATTAAATTTCATACCAATAGCAAAATCTCAGATAAAAAGGAAAATAATAGAGATTAATGAACATTTTGAAAGATCTTCAAATAGAAAAAAGCTAAAAGCTCTGGAATTTGAATATGTGCCAGTATATACTGTTAAAGAAGTTGAATGCTTGAATTACACAGCAGCCGAAGAGGTAGATTCAGCATCAATATATTTATCAGAGGTGTTAATTTTGAACAAACACTTTAAAATAATTGGCAAATGGGAAAAATGTAAAAATGGGCAAGGCTATATTTCCATGATAAAGCATCGTTATAGAAGTTTGTCATCCATACCTTGTTGGTTTGAAAATCGCATGATAAAAAAATCTATTATCGAGATTGATGCAATAAAGCACATAATTAAAAAAACAAAAGGACAATTATTGTTTTTAAAAGAAGAAATTAGTGAAGACATTTATTATGTTAAAAGAGGTACTTGTACATTGACATTGTTGTAATTGCTATTAAAGTTGGCTTGGGACGTACTTCGTGCGTGCCGCCTGTTCTATTTCGTTTTCAGCAATGAATCGACAATTAAAAATCAAAAGAATACAACAGCTTGGCCGTACAGAATTGGTTGAAAATCCTGATGGTGGTATTTACGAAAGGCAGGGCTTACATCTAGAGGAACAGCTTTCTCTTCGACAGCAGATAGTTTTGCAAGATTTAAAGATAATACAGTATTTTTGGCGAAAAAGACAATAAGAAGAATGTATGCCAATAAAGTTTCTGGGAAAGTAACCTTGTTTCATGAATGGTTTCATTCTAATGATTATTTTGAAGGTACAGCAAGTCGGTTAACATCATTATATAATCACACAGACTTTCATAATATACTGGAATTCAGGGCACATTCCTTTAGCTATTTGATGAGTCCAACACAAACAAGATTTGGATATGTAGTAAGATACGCGAATAAAGTTTGGGGGCATTAATAACAAAATATTATTATGAAAACATTACAATTTATTAATAGTATTAAAAATTTTGCACACATAACAACACTTGAAATTTTGATCATTCTAACAGGCTTGTACTTTTGTAGTTGCAGAGCTCATGGACAAGAAACCACCAATATTGATATAGTGATTAAAGACGCTGTTCTTATAAAAAAGAAACGACAAGATGTTCTGAGGATAAGAATAGATTTATCCATGGAAAGTAAAAATATCAGCCCTCATCTAATCAAAAACTTCTATAGGATTGTCCCGGCAAATGCCTTCTTTATGGAATCTGAAACAATTAATTCTGAAGTGAATTGCAAATACGATGCTTTGTTTTACTTAATTGAAGATAGCAATGGTAAAATAATACCTGCACATTTTTTCCTTCACTCACAACAAGATCAACCAAATAAATTTTTTTCCTGCAAGAAACACAGGTATCTCGACACTTTAAGGCTTCGGTTTCGAAAAAGCAGGTTGCAAAAATCAATTTTTAAGGAAAATGATCTTTACATTCAGGGAGATACAACTTTATCTGTCTTCCCAAATCTAGTCGAATTTCACTATCTGCAAAAAGGGACATATTATTTGAATCTTTATTACTGTAATACGGGTAGCGAAATCCATAACCATAGTCACCAAGATAATTATCCTGATACATTAGGCACTCAATTTTATGGATTTTTCAAATCAAACAAAGTGAAAGTAATTGTTGAATAGGCTAAAGATAGATACAAGTTTGCTTAATTTACCCAGCTGGCACGGACGTCCTTCGTCCGCGTCAATCTCATATAATGAATTAAGCTTACATCATGAGCATACATTTCAATCCCAGCTGGCGCGGACGTCCTTCGTCCGTGCCTCCTATTTATTCAGATATTAACTACAACGAGATCAGTACCTACAAAGAACACAATTCCACCCAGTACGATACCGTTACTAAAACCATGAATGCTTACGGCGAGCCGCTAACGATTGCAGA
>JABMQA010001246.1 GCA_013203545.1 Bacteroidota bacterium | reverse complement strand
TTGAGCGAAGCGAAATCCCGCAGCGAAGCGGTTGCGGGAAATGGCCGAATGTATGACGCCGCCCTATGCCGTTTCCTCTCTCCCGATCCCCATGTTCAAATGCCGGATTACTCGCAGAATTTTAACAGGTATAGTTATGCTTTGAATAATCCGTTGGTTTACACGGATCCGAGTGGGGAGTTTATTTTTGGATACACTTTTGGTTTTTTTAGGGGTCTGTTTTCAGGAAAAAATCCGTTTCAAGAAGGCTGGGAAACAGGAGTAAACGAATTGAAAATTTATGGGGGGCTATTCGCAACTGATCCTAACAAAGAACCACATGAACGAGCTTGGGAATTTGTTTCAAGGTTTACCTGGCAGTTACCTCAGACAATTGGTGGCTTTGCAAGTGCTTATTGGACAAATAATTTTACTGATGTTAATTGGGTAAAATACAAATATGGCACCACTGTTTTGCAAACAAATGGAGAGTGGGGTGGAATTACTCAGGGTAACTATATTATTGGGGATAAGTCCATTGAAACCGATGTAGGTAATCGCTTATTCCAGCACGAATATGGTCATTACATTCAGAGCCAGAAATCAGGTTGGTTTTATTATTCAAAATATGGTATTCCAAGTGCTCTAAGTAAAAAGCCACATAACCAAAATCTAGTCGAACAAGATGCGAATGTTCGTGCCTTTCTTTATTTTAGTGAGCATGTTGATGGTTTTAATTGGGTAGATAAATGGGGTAATCAACGAAGTAAGTGGGTTAGTTGGTATAATCCAATAAACAGATATGACTGGTCTCGCCCTATTACTGATCATGCAAATCAATTGGCGTTAAAAAACGGAACCCTTAAATTATCATGGCATGATTATTCACTCGGACCTAATATTCTGCTGTCAGGTTTATTAAATGCACTCATTCTTAATCATGAATATTAAAATTAATGAAAGATGAAAAAAATTAGTACAATAATTATATTTTCTTCAGTATTGTTACTTGCAAATACTTGTAACAAGGAGAAAGAAGATTGTCATAAAACCATTACGATTTTTAATCATAGTGAAAAAGCAATATATATTTTATGTGACACTCATTATCCCGACACAATGTATTTCAGCCATTCTTCGAGTCCGACTTCAGATACATTTAATAACAAAATTTTAGCAAAATCGGCAAGTATTAGACCGTTACAAAATAGGGACTGTTGGGAAACCATATATAATTATGGTGTTCAGATCCCTTCTGATACTCTAATGGTATATGTTTTTGATGCAGATGTTTTGGAAAATGTGGATTGGGCAGATGTAGTACATTACTACTTGGTGTTAAAACGCTATGACCTAAGTTTGGACGATTTAAAACAGAATAATTGGACAATAACCTATCCGTAAATTGATAGACAAATTGGAAACAGATGCAGCGTTAGCCCGAAAATCCGCGGTGTCAGGGAGTGGCCTGCGGCGAAGGCTCGGATCGGATTTTCTTGACTTTTTCGTACTTTTGCGTCAAGGCAAAAGTACAATGATAGATAATGGCAACATTACCATCCGCTCCAATGTAGGAGATTACAACTATGTGGGTTCCGGGCCTCATGCATTTACCGGCCTGGAAAATACAACAGGTTCCTTATTACCCGCCATTGACCAAACTGTGGATTACACAAGTTTCAACAAAGCTTCCCACATCAGCCAGGGAAACCTGGATTATTTCATCACCTATGGCCCTGACAGGTTGCGGCGATATACCAACCTGAGGAACGACATAACGGAAGATGCACTGCTCACAAAATATTATGCATTTGGAGACTATGAAAAAGTAACGGATGCCAACGGCACACGGCACCTGCATTACATTTCAGGAGGTGATGGTTTGGCAGCTATTTACGTAAAGCATGATAACGCACCGGACTCGATGTATTTCATCATGAAGGATCACCTGGGAAGCATGGTGGGTGCTATTAACGAAGAAACCGGAACTGTGTACCGCCAAAGTTTTGATGCGTGTTCAGTGACACCAGGATTTGGTGAGGCTACGAAACCAAATCCGATGGTGGAACAAATCCCGCCTTCGTACCTCAGGCGGGAGGGCCGCAACCGCAACCCGGAGGACTGGACTTACACCAATATCCCCGATTTCATCTTCGACCGGGGCTATACTGGGCATGAGCATTTGAAGTGGTTTGGGCTTATCAATATGTTGAGCGAAGCGAAATCCCGCAGCGAAGCGGTTGCGGGAAATGGCCGAATGTATGACGCCGCCCTATGC
>JABMQA010001245.1 GCA_013203545.1 Bacteroidota bacterium | reverse complement strand
CCTTCCAACCTGAAACTTTTTAAACCTGAAACCTTCCAACCTGAAACCTTCCAACCTGAAACTTTTTAAACCTGAAACCTTCCAACCTGAAACCTTCCAACCTGAAACAAATTTTCACCATCTCTCCAACATGAACGGATCCCGGATAATTAATTTAGCTAAGTTTGCAAAATGACTGGAATCATACTGGCAGGAGGTAAAGGAACGCGCATGGGCAGCGAAAAGGGCTTGATTATTTACAACAATAAACCGCTTATTGTTTATGCAATAGAGGCACTGACCCCAATATGTGATGAAATATTGATAAGTGCCAATTCTGATGCCTATCACAAGTTTGGCTATCAGGTAATACCTGATCAATTTCCTGACTCCGGGCCAATGGGTGGAATATATTCGTGTTTACAACTATCTGGTAGTGACGTTAATATTATTTTGTCGTGTGACATGCCGCTGGTAAAAACCATTCATCTTCAACAGCTCATCAAATTTGCTCACTTATTTGAAGCTGTTATTCCCTGGCATGGCAACGAATATTTTGAACCATTATGTGCGGTATATAGGCGGGATCTGATACCGGTTTTTGAAAGATTTGTAAATGCAGGGAATTTTAAAATTCCTGACCTTATCGGAGAAATTGATGCAAAGTTGCTGAAATCCGGAGGTGATAATGGATTGCCGGCTGATATTTTTTTCAACGTAAATTCCCGGGATCAGCTTCGGGTGCTGGAGGCGGAGATACCTATACCTTACAATAATCCAAACAAATTGGATATATTGCATAATTTGTTGCTGATAGCCGGTACCGGAAGAAAAGTCGGGAAGACAACACTGGCCTGTCAACTCATCAATAAGCAATCCAAAACACATGCGGTAACCGGCATTAAAATCTCACCGCACATGCACCACCAGGTCGAAGGACAGTCGATCGTTGCTCAAAGTGAGAATTATATGATCATCGAAGAAACCAACTTTAACTCGGCAAAAGACAGCTCAAGAATGTTAAAGGCAGGTGCTTCACGTGTTTTTTATTTGCAAACCCGGGATCGTTATATAATCGAGCCCTTTCAGCTTTTATTGGATATGATTCCTGAGAACACTCCTGTGATTTGCGAATCAGGCACAATGTTAAAATTTGCTAAATCGGGTCTTTTTTTTCTTGTTAGTCGAATAAATGAAATTGGCACTAAAGAAGGGTTGGATAAGCTAGGGTATAAGCCTGATATTCAGGTTATATTTAATGGTACTTCCTTCGATTTCAACACTGATCGTGTGCACTTTAAGCACCATATTTGGTCAATAATCCCATTAAAACAATAAGGCATTTGATAACTTTTATCCACAAAGGTGTTGTTTTTCAATAATTTTTTTAATATTTGCCATTGGATAACCAAACCAACATGGCTGACTTAATTTATAACTTACCACGGGGCTTGGGGTCTTCTGGTGAGTACTACGATGATCTAAAGATTACTTCCAATCATTTTATTCATAACGAGGTTAATAGCCGTGTTAAAGACATGGTGGTTGACTTCAGGACATTTGTTTACGAGGAACGTATTGAAAAGGTCAGAAGCTTTAATGAATATTTACTCGAATTTTTATTTATCGGAATATCCTGGCAGTCCTATGCTGAATATGCTTCCAATCTAACCCCTTCAACAAAAATTCTAACCAATTTTTTATACAGCGTAAGAAGCCACTCGAAAACCCTGAAACCTGTCACCGATCGTATTCGTGGGGTAATCACAACCTCAAAATTGCTGCGAAGGCAAGATTACCTGGAATTGATGCCAAGTCTTGACAATTTAAGGATGATTGTTGCATGGCTTGATGCCACCAAGGATTTTAATGAAGAGGTTAAAAGGCTGGAAGCCTGGATTGATTTTCTAAAATCAAAATCTCCCATTTACATTGCCAACGTTATCAAGTTCTCACTGGATATATCCAAAAAGTTTAATACGGTATTTACAAAGTATTTGGGTAAATACACCACTGGTGTGGAACCATTTCTTAAAAGCACTACAAAGGTTTACAAAAACCGTGAAGATGCCATCTTCTGCCGGCGGACTGAATTACACTACTTTTTTAATATGTTTGCTGCGGAAATATTAAATCGCGCCATGTTCGACAGGTTTCAACGCACAAAGGAAAAATTTGTGCTTTTACCTACCTGTATGTCATCGCCAGAATCGGGTATTTGTAAAGCCAGAGTCAGGGGATTGGATATCGAATGTACCGGATGCAGTGCGAATTGCAAGGTCAATCGTATTAATAAGATGCTCAAGGGCAAAAAAGTTGATGTAAAATTGCTGCCGCGTTCCTCTGATTTTTCAAAATGGATCAAAAGATGGCAGGACAACCAGGAAGTAGGACTGGTTAGAGTTGCCTGTGTACTGAATTTGCTTTCTGGTGGGTACGGGATGATGTCTCTTAATATTCCATCACAATTTGTGTTTTTGGATTATTCGGGATGCAAAAAGCATTGGCCAACGGTGGCCCAACCTACTGCAACCAACATCGATCAATTGATGGTGACATTATATCCCGGTTACCAGAAAGAACAAAAGAAACTTAAACCCATTGCACCTGTACCTAACCGTATGGTGAAGCTCCCTCTCAAACCCGCCCCATCAGAACTACCCGCAGAAGATCTATTTGAGGTATTGGATACTACTTTTTCCAAATCCTGACTTCATCAATTTTACCATCAAATGATCCCATCTGAAAGTTTTGTGCATCTCCAATAAGCAAGTCGATATCGGAGTTGTCGGCAATATTTCCCGACACCGGGTTAACAACATTCAATACCTGTGAGATCCCGTTGATGTATATTTTCATCTCATCAACACCGTTGTAAGCAACTGCAATATGCTGCCATGTATTGACGGTGACAGAATTTACCGGTGTATTAACCTTGCTTGTGGTGCCATCCAGGTGCTTGATCTCAACCACCAGACTGCTGTCCTGAAACTGACTGAATGCGGCAGTGAGGTAGACAACAAATTTTTCCTTGTCGATAATTCTTCCAAATCCAACGCCAGGCGCTTGTCCTAAAGTATAGGGTAATATCCACGATTCGAAGGTGAATGCGCCATCAAGGCTTAGTGACGTTGAGGCCAAAAACCGGCAGTGACTATCCGATCCGTCCAGTTCGATGGCGCTTTCACCGTCGAAAACAGAAATATAATTTTCATAGACCACTGTCTTTACAATCGAATCCGTTTGCACTTCCAGTGAAACGGTGTATACCCCTGGTTGATCATATGTCCATTCGGGATTTTGTTCGAAAGAATCGATAACCCCATCGTTGTTAAAATCCCATTTCCAGGTTGTGATGGGTTGTGTAAGATTTGTTAGATCTGTAAACTGAAGTGTGAGGGGTATTTGTCCTGAATTTTGGTTCACACCAAATTTAACACGGTAAAGCATATTTTCCCACCACCTGATATCGTGTGTTGCCCCGCCAGTGTGAAACGTGGCCCCCAATAGATCCAGATCCGTGTCTTTGTCGAGGTCGATGGGATATAGTTTCAACAGGTCATAGGCCGTTGTACAGAATTCGGTTTCAGTGAAGGTTTTATCCCCATTGTTTTCAAAAACGGAGGCAACGGCGCCAACCCAGGCTATGGCCAGAATATCGGGAAGGCTGTCGTTGGTAATATCAGAAATGCATACTGCCCGCGCACTGTTGAAGTTTTCACGGAGGAGGTGATAGCTGAAAAATTCATCGCCGTCATTTTCAAACCAGGCCACTTTGCTGTCGGGCTGGCATGATGTTACGGCAAAATCAATATCCCCATCCTTGTCGAGATCGGCAGCCTGAACCGAATTTGGTGATTCCCATTCATCCCAAAGCAGAATTTCGGAGAAATTCTCATCCCCATCGTTCTCGAACCAGATAATCTCACCGGCTTTAGCAGTTGCAATAACATCCATATCATTGTCATCATCAAGATCAACAGGAAAAGCACAGTTGGCCTTTTCCCAGGCGGTTTTGATCTGGTGCATGATAAAATTTTCATTGCCATCATTCTCATACCATACAACCTGTCCACTGTTACAAGCAGTTACCAGCAGGTCGGCATCATTGTCATCATCCATATCCGTAACGATAACAAAGCTTGGCCCGGAGAGTGAGGATGTAACCACCCTTTCGGTGAAATTACCGGAGCCATCGTTTTCGAACCAGGAAATTTTATTGGCGTTGAAGGCGGTGGCTACAAAATCAGGATCATTGTCCGCATCCATATCGGCGACATCAAGAGCACGTGCACCAGTGAATCCGGTGATTACAATATGTTCGCTAAAATTCTGATTGCCGTCATTTTCGAACCATCCGATTTTATGGCCACCGGAACTGGTAACCACAAAATCGGCATCACCGTCACCATCAAAATCTGCTCCCCCAATGGAACAAGCCCCTTGAAAATCAGCCATAACGATGTGCTCATCAAGTTCAATTTGTGCAAACAGATAATTGTTGATGGTAAGCAGGATCAATAAAACAAACAAATGATTTTTTTTCATAATTGTATTTTTTTTGTGAATAGAATAACTCTTTTGAATTTTTTGCGAATATCTATGCACTATGCCGAAAATAAGTCCTGATTACCCGGACTGGATATCCTGATTTATCGGCAAATGTTCGGAATGGTTTCCGCATTAGTTGGACACTAATAGGCTCTTAAAAAGCCATTAACGATCTTTGATCTGCGAAGTATCAGGACTTCAGTCAAATCTAAATTCTTTGCCATAGGCATCCCTTTTGGAAAATCGTTAATCTGTGCACGGGCACCCCCATAGGAAAATCAAGACGATATTGACATTATGGACAATCACTAATTGGCCGACACCTCTGAATTTTCAGTGGACATCCTTTTTTTATATTCGGAAGGGGTTAATGTGGTATGCTTTTTAAAGGCGTTGTAAAAGGCTGATTTGGAATTAAAACCACAATCATAAGCCAGGGAAATGATTTTCAAATGATCAAATTCAGGACTACAGAGGAGTTTTTTGGTTTCTTCTATCCTGAAGTCGTTAACGTATTCGAAGAAATTTTTTCGGTAAACAACATTGATCACCTGGGAGATTTTGTGGATGGAGGTATCCAGCTTATCGGCCAGGGTATTGATCGAAAATTCACAATCGAAGTAAGGCTTTTCGCTGCGCATAAGCACGTCGAGTTTGTGCTTTAATTCCCTTGCTTCATAATCACTTAGTCCGGAATGTTGGTATTTACGAACAATCCCATCACTGATAAACTGATCCGGTTTTTTTAACGGGGATGATGGTTGATGGTTGAAATCGAAAACCGTTTTTTGCCTGTAGCCAAAAATACCTATACCAAGTGTGTAAACATTCAATACAGGAACAATGATGCTTATTGGCCTGAAGGGAATCGAAACATCAAATATGCTTTCCAGAAACCACAGAAAGAATGCACCATAAATATAGACGGCAAATCCCAGGATAAGAAATGTTAACCACTTTAAACTTACCAGGGAGGAGTTCGAAAAATAATGCTTAATCCTGCGCTGATGTTTAAAGAGGATAAAGATGCATACCAGTAGGTAAACTGCAGCACCAAATTCCCAGACCATTAAAGCAATCGTAGTAAACCCTGTGCTTTCGGAGAAATATTTAACGAATGAGCCCGAACCGGCCGTAGAACCTACAAAGTTAACAACAGCAAACATGCCGGCAAGCAGAATAAACAGGTGAGCGAGGTGTTGCACCCTGAGCCTGAAGTTACCATCAATCACCATACGGGTATATAAATAGAGAACAGGCCCGAACAGCGCCCAGTAAACAATGTCGAACAATAT
>JABMQA010001244.1 GCA_013203545.1 Bacteroidota bacterium | reverse complement strand
GTTGTGAGAACATGATCCAACCGCGAATTGCGCTAATTTGCGCGAATACAAGATCTGCGTTTTTCGGCGTTCATCTGCGTCTGATTTATGGAGATTTGCTGCAAGAACCTGGTCCAACCGCGAATTCCGCTAATTTGCGCGAATACAAGATCTGCGTTTTTCAGCGCTCATCTGCGTCTGAGTTATGGAGATTTGCTGAAAGAACCTGGTCCAACCGCGAATTCCGCTAATTTACGCGAAGAAAAGATCTGCGTTTTTCAGCGTTCATCTGCGTCTGAATTATGGAGATTTGCTGCAAGAACCTGATCCAACCGCGAATTTCGCTAATTTGCGCGAAAAAAAGATCTGCTTTTTTCAGCGCTCATCTGCGTCTGAGTTATGGAGATTTGCTGTGAGGGTCTGATAGGTTAATTTCTGCGAATAAAATCATATGTGATTATCTGCGTCAGAATCAAAGTAAAGGCATAATATAGAAGCTTATCCAGTCCACTTAATCTGATTTTGTCCTGATTTCTCTTTACAGCCAACAATCCATATACCTTACTCCCCACGCCCTGCACTTCGCTCTCCGCTTCTCCATTCTCTGCTTCTCCACTCTCCGCTTCTCCGCTCCCTGCTCACCTTTCACTCACCGCTCACCACTCACCCCTCACCGCTCACTACACCCACTTCCCACCTTGCGCTTTTCAAATTTTAAATTAGCTTTGCCCCGATTATGATTTCTAAATCTTTGGTAAAACTCCTGGAGTGAATATTAGAGTATCTACTGACATATCGCTGATCGACAAAAGAAAATGGGATGCGTTTCTTTCAGGGCACCGGAATGGCACTGTCCTGCAATCTCATTTTATGTACCGGTTGTTTGATGCGTCGGAGCATTTCAGGCCGGTTTTTGTGTATTGTTTAGATGATAATGATGAAATCCTGGGCTTGCTGTTGGGTGTTAAAATCCGTGAATCCGGAGGTATAAAAGGTTTTTTCTCATCACGTGTGGTGGTATATGGAGGGCCACTGGTGGCTGAAACCGTTGCTGATAACAATGAAGTGGTCGATTTGTTGATGGATAGCCTGGTTGACACAGTAAGAAGGGATACAGTTTTTATTCAGTTTCGGGCATCATATGATTTGAAAGGATATGGGGATGTGTTTGAAAAGCACGGTTTTCGATGGCTTCCCCGCCTGAACAGCCTGATCGATACTACGGATACGGCAACTGTAATGGCTGGTATGTCCGCTTCACGAAGAAGGCAGGTGAAAAAATCGTTTCTAAATGGTGCCAGGATAATACGGCCCGACAAGGTGGAACAGGTCAGGGTATTTTATGAAATACTTTACAGCCTATATAAATTCAGGGTTAAGAAACCGCTTCCCGACTGGACTTTTTTTAAATATTTTTACGAGTTGACGCATGAGCAGGATTTGGGAAGGATATTTTTGGTGGAATTCCGCGGGAAAGTTGTTGGGGGGATTATGTGTCCTTTTTATCCCGGCAAGGCAGTTTATGAATGGTATGTTTGCGGACTGGATGAGGAGTACAAATCATCAGGGATATACCCAAGTGTGCTGGCAACATGGGCAGCCATAGAATTCGCCTCAGAAAACAACTTCAGGATCTTCGACTTCATGGGCGTGGGAAAACCCGGCGTTCCATACGGGGTCAGGGATTTTAAGATGAAGTTTGGCGGTAAAACAGTGAATTATGGCAGGTTTATCAGAATTAACAACCGGTTGCTTTACCATGTAGCGGAGGCTGGGTACAATATGCTGGCCTGGCTGAAGAAAATTTGATGGATAAAATCTTTCGGATCATGCTGGAATAAGCGGAGAAAATACTATTTTCGCCATGTAAAAACTTATGCATGAAAAGAAAGATACTTTTCATAATCATTGATTTAGTTGTCGTATTCC
This sequence comes from Bacteroidota bacterium, assembly GCA_013203545.1. GTDB lineage: Bacteria > Bacteroidota > Bacteroidia > Bacteroidales > 4484-276 > JABMQA01. Next base: position 1,498 of record JABMQA010001244.1, on the reverse strand, counting down.
TGGCATTCCTGATTGTGGCCTGGTTTAAACCGGCAACGAGAAGCCAGGTATTGCCATTTTACCTCGACTCCTTTTTTGTTTTTCTGGCAGTTTGGTTTGTATCGTCTGTAGTGACTAAAAAGTACAGGTTTGAACTACAAAAAAAACTCATCAGGACCTTTATCACCATTTTTATCGGGAATTTTACCGTAATTGCTATTGTAAGTATCTTAATATATGCATTTAACCTTTTTAGTTATTCCAGGATCATTGTATTCGGTACCGTAGTGCTTTCCACACTTTTTGAAATGACCATGGCAACCATATTCTATGTCGTCATCACGGCAAGAAGCCTTGATATGCCAGATGGAAATTCATTCAATGAACCTGATACACAATTAAAGGGAAGGTTACCAGATAAGCTTCAAAGGGAGGTTACCAGGCAGATCAATGGTAAGCATGAAGAGGTATCCCCTGCCTTAAAAGAGCTCATCCTTGAGGAATATGGTGAAGAGGTTTATCAATTTATATTCCAGCATTCGGTTGTAAATGGAAGCGCAGTAAATATTGTTTCAACCACCACCAGGTTTAATATTTATGCCTTACTTGACGGTCGATGCGAGTGTATAGTGAACCTGCACAGGGTAAACGACATACAGCGCATTAACAAATTTCTGGAAGCCGTTAACGACAAATTGACCATGGATGGTGTGTTTATCGGTAAGGCTGAAACCTATACACTTCGCAAAGCCCGGATTCTAAAAAAATTTCCCTATCCGATAAACTATCTATACTACATAGCGGATTTTTCCAAAAATTCCCGGAATAAAAAGTATTTATTTTGCCGTTACCAGGGGTAACAATCGTATTATTTCGAGGGCAGAAGTGCTGGGAAGGCTCTGTTCATGTGGGTACAAGGTAGTGGAAGAAAGGTTTATAGGTAACGAGTTTTATTTTGTTGGACGGAAATTTGAAAAGCCACAGTATCCATCCGATCCGAGTTATGGCCCTTTGGTCAGATTGAAAAGGATTGGGAAGGGGGGTAAAGTGTTCGGGGTATATAAAATGAGGACCATGCATCCGTTTGCCGAGTATTTGCAGCAATATGTTTATGAGAAGTATCATTTGCAGTCAGGCGGAAAGTTTAAGGATGATTTCAGGGTAACGACCCTCGGCAGGTTTATGCGGAAATTATGGCTCGATGAGTTGCCGATGCTCCTTAATGTGTTGAAAGGAGATATGAAGATCGTAGGCGTGAGGCCATTGAGTAATCAATATTTTGGATTGTATTCGGAGGAGTTGAGAAACAGGCGCATTAAATACAAACCCGGCCTGGTGCCGCCCTTTTATGTCGACCTCCCCAAAACGCTGGAGGAAATTCAGGCCTCAGAGAGTAGATACCTCGATGAATATGACAAACATCCGCTGAAAACAGATGTAAAATATTTTTTCAGTGCATTTCATAATATTGTATTTAAAAAGGCCAGGAGTAATTAGTGTTGATAAGATTGAATACAAT
>JABMQA010001243.1 GCA_013203545.1 Bacteroidota bacterium | reverse complement strand
CAGGTATATGTTGACATGATCAAAAACAAAATGATCGATGCGGTGGTGGCAACCGGGGCGGCCATTGTGGATATGGATTTTTTTGAAGCCCTCGGGTTTAAGCATTACAAAGGCACACCCTGGGTTGACGATAAAATATTACGGTCATTGTACATCGACAGGATTTATGACACTTTTATTGATGAAGAGGAATTGCAGGCATGTGATGAGGCCGTAAAAATAATTGCCGACAGGCTCCAACCCAGGCCCTATTCTTCGCGTGAATTCATCAGGGAGATGGGTCGCTATTTGACAAAGCATTCGGTTAAAAAGGATTCATTGGTACAGGTTGCCTTTGAGCATGATGTTCCCATTTTTTGCCCGGCGTTCTCCGATAGCAGCGCCGGATTCGGTCTGGTAAAACATCAGTGGGAGAATCCTGATAAACATGTTTCCATCGATTCGGTAAAGGATTTTCTGGAACTCACCAAAATAAAAATGGAGGCCGGCACCAGCGGTCTGTTTATGATCGGTGGCGGTGTCCCTAAAAATTTCGCCCAGGATACTGTGGTTTGCGCCGAAATTTTAGGTAAAGATGTTCCCATGCACAAATATGCCATTCAAATCACTGTTGCTGATTCCCGCGATGGGGCATGTTCAAGCTCTACGCTCAAAGAAGCTGCATCATGGGGTAAAGTTGATACGGTTTACGAACAAATGGTTTATGCTGAAGCCACTTCGGTTTTGCCTTTGATCATCAGTTACGTTTACCATAAAGGTGACTGGAAAAACCGGGCACAGCGGCACTGGAGCAAACTGTTTGATTAGGCCGCTTCCACAAAATTCACTTTCAGCATACACATATCGTATCATTAATTCGCATTTATTGGTAAGCGTTAGTGCCATACAAATAGGTGTCAGATTTTAGTATTCCAGCACCTTCACAACTCAATTCCCTAACGCTCCGGTTAATTCAGTAATTATCTTTTCAATAACTGTAACCTTTCTTATTTTTTATGGTAACCATTAATGAAAATAATATTGGGATTTTGTTGTAACATAATTACAAAACAAGCGTCTTATTAAGCAAAGCAAGAAAAGGCAATCGATACTGTTTAAAAATGAACAGTATGCTGCGAAACCGGACAATGAGAAAAAGTAAAAATACAATAGTAAAAACATAAACAGCAGTCAATTAACCTGTTGATCCGTTTGGCACGATTAATGAAAAAAGCAACCCATTAATATTATATGATATGAAAATAGATCTTAAAGCAAACGAAATGGTAGTTAAAGCTTCTGATACCAATCATCTTGTAGGAGGTTCAGAAAGAATTAAAGGAAAATTAATACTTACAAACCAGCGGATTTATTTTAAGTCCGGCAATGGGGATGCGGGGAAGTTCGATATGGAAATTGAACCCAAAAACATACGGGATGTGCTTTATTTTAATACGGGGTTGTTATTCGCAAATGGTTTAAACCTTGTGACACAACAGGGGGAGCAGCTTCGCTTTGTGATCAAAAAAAGAAATGCATGGGGGGAAATGATTGCCAATATGTGTTAATATTATGTTGAAGATCGAGTTCAATATATAGTTGAAAAGGTTACTTTTCATACCAGGCCGGTTTTAAACCGGCTTTCTTTTTGCCCATTCCGAACCCTATGGTTTTTATTAATTTTTGAAATCGTACTTTTGTGCCGAAAAAGATAGCATATGAACGGAAAAGTAATTAGTGTAAATATATCCACCCAAAAGGGCACCAGCAAGTCCCCTGTTCCTGAGATAGTCATCAACGAAAAAGGTGTGAATGGTGATGCGCATGCAGGTGATTGGCATCGTCAGGTTAGCCTGCTGGCAAAGGAGAGTATCGAAAAATGGGCTGCTGTTGCTGGTAGGGAAGTGAAGTGGGGTGAATTTGCTGAAAATATAACAACGGAAGGGTTGACGCTCTATGATGCATCGCCCGGCGACCGGTTAATCCTTGGAAACGTTGAGCTGGAAATTACCCAGATTGGAAAAAAATGTCACGGAACCGGTTGCGCCATTTTCCGTGAAGTAGGAAATTGTGTAATGCCAAAGGAGGGTATTTTTGCCAGGGTGCTGAAAAATGGAGTTTTAAAAGCCGGAGAACAAATTTCATTGGTAAAAAAATGATTTTTAAACTTGATTAGCCCCGTTCTTTAGAGACTGTGTGAAAACATTTTGAAATTTGACTGGCACCGGGATTTATCCCGGTGGCAAGAATTGCAAAGTTTTACTGGGCTTTAGCCCAAATAACTCATTTGGTGGGCTAAAGCCCGATTTAATTGGGCTCTCCTAATCCCTGGCATAAATGCCAGGGCTAGTCAAAAATTACGT
>JABMQA010001242.1 GCA_013203545.1 Bacteroidota bacterium | reverse complement strand
GGTAGGGGATCTGAAAACCATTTCCACAGCCAAATTCAAGAATATTTAATTCATGATTGAAACTCGATAAATGTTTTTTTATATGGTTTTCAATTACAGATAATATTATTTGAACCTCAAACAGTCTTTTTTTCAGGCGATAAGATTCTTCGTCCTTATGTGTACGAGGAAACATTGATTAATAAGTATTCTGAAAAATTATCAACAATAAAGATTTTTTCAGGATTTGATTTTATAGGTATAAAACTCAGGTATAAAACTCAGCAACGTTTTTTCTGCTCGCCCATAACAATTCTTGAACTGGTTTTGCGAAAGCCCAAATGCCACAAATAACTGATTCCGTAACCGCCCAAAACATAAAAAATAGGCATAGTTTCCCTTTTCTAAATGGGTTTTGTAAACCGCCAGTTTCGTCAAAGCGCAGATTCCGTTTCACAACAGAAATACTTTATGATTCTCTTCGCAGTCTTTCCGTCCCACAACTCAGGAATTCTCCCTTTCTTCAATGGTCCTTTCAGGGCCCTTTACCTTGCGCCAGACATAACCTCAAACGTCGAGCGTTTCTGGCAACAAGCACGTCTGGATCACTGCAAATCCACATAGTATCGCCGAAGTTACTATGCCGTATATCTTCCCTTTTCAAGAACTATAAGTACTCTTAAAGCAAGACTTTTCCCAAGGTCCGCAATACCTTCTCAATGAAATCAATACAATAATATTATTTAAATCTCAACCCGTCTTTTAAAGACATTCTTGCGAAGAATTCATTTGCATAAACGGAATTCGAAGGCGGCTTTTGAGTTTAAATGGATTAATGATATTGATGTGGGAACAAAAGTTATATGCAGATTATTTTTTTTCTATCTGCCGGACAAACCAGTTGCAAAAATCTTCCATCCCCTCTTCAGATGTCATTCGCGTATAAATATTTTGGCCGTTTTAAGCAAGTTCTAGCCTGAGCTGAGCATCATCGAGCAACTGTTTGATGCCCATTTCCAGGTTATCAAAATTCCAATTAATTGGGTAATATGTTTCGCCAGGCTTGAAAATATAAGGCCATGTTTCCATATGGGAAACATCGGGCTTCATCAAGGCAGCCCCGTAAATCCATGCTTCAAAGTCCTTGAAATTAATTTCCCCCCAACCAAAAGGGCTAACGAAAATCTTAGAATCCTTGATTTCCTGAATGTATTTCGAAAAATGAACGAGGCCAGTAACAGCCATGTTGAGCCCAATAATGCTGTCAAGTATTTCCCCAATCCGCTATCTGTGGTAAGAAATAGTTTTACGGGTATAGGACCTTGTCCCCCTGGACATAACGTCAATTGGTCTTGCCCTGTTTACAGCTGTAAAGATCTGAGGATAAACTGGCGGCAAATACCTTTTGACAAAGCGTATGTGGCGCGGCCAACGATCACCTGCATAGTCGCCTAATCCTAAGTTCCACGACAGCCGTACTTTGTGAGACAGGGCCATATCAAGGAGTTCTGATTGATATGGCATTTCATCGTTGATTTTGTATTCCCTATGATAAAATTCAGTAGAAATCCTGTCACTGTATAAAGGTTTTGCGTATAGAGTTTTGTCCTTAAGAAGCTGCTTTTTTAAATACAGATCAATATGGGGCAAAAGTTCGAAATGTGTGACACCAGTACTATCGGAATCATCCAGCCAAATGATTTTAGCACAGTATTTTTTTGCATTGTCGATAAATTCAAATACTTTTTCCGGTTCATGCCACCATTTGGCAAAATATTTTGAACTTAAACAAAGAATGTCACTGGATAATTGTTTGGCCTCAGATTTAAGAAAGATATGGATATTATAACCCATCTCACGAAGATGCCTTCTATTTTTTCTAACTGGATAAAGAAAACAGTTGGGTATTTTAGAATTGACGGTGAGGATAGAAATCTTTTTCATGGAAACCCAATTTCAAATAACAATAGCTCTGAATACAAATGCGTTATTCCTTATGGCTTTTACAGGTGATTCAGATTTCCCGCGAAATGTTTCACATTTCAGGTAAATCTGCTTTTCGACCATCGTAATGCTTCAAATTCTTTTTGGGGATTAATATATATTCACCAAAGATCAATTCGGTGGGGAAAAAGAGATCAATGTCACGTATCTCATACTGAATGCTGTTTATGAAAGTAGTTAGAACATTAATTGAATACCCCAACATTTCCATCCGGCTCGGATGTAAACTCAAAAAACCGTCGGCTGGTGTTGCTTCAAAAATTCTTGTGCACCATTTAAAACGAAAAGTTCAGCACCTTCAACATCTATCTTTATTACATCCGGAACAACGTTGTGTTTATAACAAAATGCATCTAACGTAATTTGTTGTCGATATGTTTTTTCATACAACTCAGTATTTTTATACAATACAAGTGAATTCATAGGATTAGCATTTCTTGTATCTTCATAAAATAACGTCCTTGCGTTTTCATTTCCAACGATACAATTTTCTGTGTAGATATTGTCAATTTTATTTATAGCAATGTGACGATTTAGAGTTTCATAGTTTCTAAGCCCTGGTTCAAATGCGAAAACTTTGCCTGTGGTACCCATCTCAATGCTTGCGGGTATACAATACAAACCAATATGGGCTCCAATGTCAAAAAAAACCTTTTTCCCACGACAATATTCCAAACATTTCCGCCAACCGCTATTATGG
>JABMQA010001241.1 GCA_013203545.1 Bacteroidota bacterium | reverse complement strand
TTCTGTTGAATAAAATCGATATAATCCATTAATTCCACCGGCAAAAGATCCAATTTCTTTACATCGTCAATTTCTGATTCCCACCCTTGAAGTGTTTGATAAGATGGTTGTAAATTACCGGACTCAAAGGGAATATGGTCAACCTTTTCTCCATTAAAGACGTATTCAGTGGCAACCTTCAACTCCTTAAAATGACTTAAAACATCACTTTTTGTCATAACAAGATCAGTTACCCCATTCAGCATAACTGCATAGTTTAAGGCAACAATATCCAACCATCCGCATCTACGCGGCCTACCGGTAGTTGAGCCAAATTCACGACCCACTTCGCGTAAATTTTCACCATTTTTATCATGTAGTTCACTGGGGAAAGGCCCACTACCAACCCTTGTGCAATATGCTTTAAAAACGCCATAAACCTTCCCTACTTTTGAGGGGGCAATACCCAACCCAGAACATACTCCCGAACATATGGTATTGGATGAAGTTACAAATGGGTAAGATCCGAAATCAATATCAAGCAGGGTGCCCTGTGCGCCTTCGGCCAATATCTTCTTATTCTCGTTCAGGCATCGGTTAATAAAATATTCACTGTCGATTTGCTTGAAACGTTTGATGTTTTCCAAAGCTTCAAACCACTTTTCCTGATAGGTGTCAAATTTAAAACCGTCAAATTCATAATCATCAATAGAATCAGAATAGGAACGCGCAATTCTTAAATGCTTCTCAACAAGTGAATTGTATTTTTCGGTGAAATTATCACTGAATATATCTCCAATCCGAACCCCCAGCCTGGCAACCTTATCGGTGTAGGTTGGCCCGATGCCTTTTAAGGTTGATCCAATCTTTGATTTGCCCTTCGAAGCTTCATAAACCGCATCAAGCAACCTGTGAGAAGGCAGAATCAGATGCGCCTTTTTTGAAATATAAAGATTTTGAAACGGATCAATATTTTCCGCATGCAGTTGCTCAACTTCGCGGTTTAATACAAAGGGATCGATGATAACCCCATTTCCAATAATATTGATCTTTTTTTGATCGAATATGCCTGATGGTATGGTATGCAGGATGAATTTTTTACCTTCAAACTCAATGGTATGGCCGGCATTTGGGCCTCCCTGAAATCGTGCAATTACATCGTACTTTGGTGACAAAACATCCACTATCTTTCCTTTGCCCTCATCACCCCACTGAAGACCCAGTAATACATCTACTTTCATTGATTCGTGTTTCGATTCTTATTAAAAATAATTATGCAAAGTCACAGCAAATTCCGGACTTTGCATAACAAATTTAGGAATAAAAATGTTAACTATCTGCAAAGAAAATTATTTTTTCTCCTTTATGATCTCATTCCCCTTCTTGTCACCATTTCCATTGCAATGGCCATAAAACGTTAATGAGTGATGTGTGATTTTAACGCCTAATTCATTTTCCACAAAATCTTTGATCTCATTTAGTTTCGGATCAAAAAACTCCATAACATCACCATTATTTAGGCAAATAAAATGGTCGTGTTGCCTGAATTTGAATGACCTTTCAAACTGGGCACAGTTATTTCCAAACTGATGTTTTGTAACCAAATTACAGTCGAGAAGCAATTCAATAGTATTGTACAGTGTAGCTCTGCTCACACGATACTTATTGTTTTTCATCCTGATGTAAAGAGATTCAATATCAAAATGCCCATCAGTAGCATAGATTTCCTTTAAAATGGTGTATCTTTCAGGTGTTTTCCTATGCCCCTTGCCTTCAAGATATTCTGTAAAAATTTTCTTGACAGTGTCAAACGAGTCCTGATTTTCTTTCATCTCCATAAAATTTTACCTCCAAAAATAACAAAAAAAACAATTCAAATGTTATTTAGTATAAATAAAAATAGATCGGTGGCAAATATATGTTTTTTATATGAAATTTGGTTAAAATTCCTAAAATTCTTTTTTATTTCTCCGGGTTCAGCCTGCTGATTTTTTTCATTTTCTTGATTTTTTTCAAATCAGCTATCAAATCATTCAACTTTTTGGTATCATTCACATAAACCATAATTTTCCCTTCAGAAACTTCATTGGAACTATCCAGATGAAAAGACCGGATTTTTATGTTATGTTTTTTCGAAATGATGTCGGTAATTTGATAAATAAACCCGATTTTATCAATACCGGTAAACTGTAGTCCGGCAAGAAAGAGCACAGAATCTTCACCTTTCCATTTCGCCTTCACAATCCTGTTTCCAAAACTTGACATCATATCCATGGCCAATTTGCAATTGGTACGGTGAACAAGAATTGGTTTATTTGGTATAATAAGCCCGATTACATCATCCCCTGGTATTGGGTTACAACACTTTGCAATATTATAATCAGGATCTACTTTCTCACCAAGCAATACTTCTTCCGGTTTATTTCTTATCTGATCAGCCAAACTCTCACCTAAGGATTTACTATCCAAATTTTTGGACCTCCCAAATGGAATTAAAGCATTAAACCATTGGTTTTTTTCCTGCTTTAAGCAGCAGTTTTTAATCTCTTTTATACCGATCTCATCAATGGCAACTTTGTAATAAAGGTCGATAATCCCTGGGATTTTACTATAGTCCTGAAACCTTTTTACATTTCCTTTTGTAAATTCAATATTCAATTCACCAAAATGTTTTTCAAGTTTTTCCCTGCCTTTTTTGAAAAACATTTTCTTTTGTGATTTTAAATATTCGTTGATATAATTTTTTGCCCTGGCTGTAACAACATAATCGAGCCAATCGGGTTGGGGGCTTTGCTTTTTTGATGTGATGATTTCAACCTGATCACCACTTTTTAATTGATAATTTAATGGCACAAGTGACAAATTTACCTTGGCTCCGATACTTCTATCCCCAATTTCCGAATGAATATTATAGGCAAAATCCAATGCAGTTGACCCAACCGGTAGTTTTATCATATCACCTTTGGGTGTAAAGATGTAAATTTCTTCTGAATAAAGTGTCAGTTTAAAATCATCCAGAAAACTGAGTGCATCCTCATCCTGATTTTGGAATTGCTCTCGAATGCGCGAAAGCCACTCCTCAATAACTTTATTTTCGTCGGTGATATTTTTGTAATAGTGATGGGAAGCAAATCCGGATTCGGCGATTTCATCCATCCGATTGGTCCTGATTTGAATTTCCACCCACCTCCCTTCGTGACTCATTACAGTAAGATGCAAAGCTTCGTATCCATTTGCCTTAGGTATCGAAATCCAGTCCCTTACCCTGTCGTGCTTGGGTTTGTAAACGTCGGTCAATAATGAATAAACCTTCCAGCAATCCAATTTTTCATTTTCAAACGATGAATCAATTATAATTCGAATGGCGAATATGTCATAGACATCCTCGAAAGGAATATCTTTTTTTTGCATTTTTTGCCAAATCGAATAAACCGATTTTGTTCTGACATGAATTCTATAAGAAGTTTCGTGCTTTGCTAAAATATTTTTTATGGGATAAATAAATCTGTTGATAAATCTGTCTCTTTCGTCTTCTGATGTTATAACCTGCTTACTGATATGGGAATAAATTTCAGGCTCGGTAAATTTCAGGGACAAATCTTCAAGTTCAGTTTTAATGTTGTAAAGACCCATTTTAAAAGCAAGCGGAGCATACATAATCAGGGTTTCTGATGCAGTTTTCAACTGGCTTTCGCGCTTCATATGCTCCAGGGTCCGCATATTGTGTAACCTGTCGGCCAACTTGATCAGGATTACGCGCATATCTTCTGCCAAAACCAGAATCATTCTTTTAAAATACTCCGCCTGAACTGATCTGGTGCCATCATCAAATATGCCTTTAATTTTGGTTAAACCACCAATAATCAAAGCAACCCGAGGATTGAACATTCGCTCCATGTCTTCAAGCAAATATTCTGTGTCTTCAACCACATCGTGTAATAGTGCGCAAACAATCGAGATGTAGTCCAAACGCAAATCAGCGGCACATATGGTAGCTACTTCAATTGGATGATACACATAGGGCTCTCCCGATTTTCGCCTCATGTCGCTATGTGCTTCCAGTGCCAGGTTAAAGGCCTTTCTTACCATCTTTGCTTCCTGAACATCATTGCGGTTTTTCCACGAACTGATCAGCTTGCGATACCTGTCGGTAATCTCTTTACGTTCTGATTCACTATACATTTGAGTTTTATCACTTGAAAAGTTAACAAAATTAGCTATAATTGTCTTGATCGGGAACAAGTTTTGTATCAAATAATAAAAAATTACGTTATAGAAATGGCCTAAAATATTCAACCGGGATTAATCTTAGCAGGATTTTTTAAGTACTTTTGGCCTGAAAATTCACAAAGCTGTACTGCTTCTCATGAGAAGATTTTTATTTTTAATATTGTTTGTTGTCGTATTTAAACCATTGTTATTTGGAACCCATCAACGTGCCGGTGAAATCACTTACATTGCCCTGCCCGATCAGGAATACGGATATGAGTTTACCATTGTAACATACACCTATACCCCCAGTCCTGCTGACCGTCCTGAGTTGGAAATTTCATGGGGCGATGGCTCCTCTTCGATAGTACCCAGAACCCTGAAAATAGATTATCCAAATAATATCAGCAGAAATGTTTACGCCGGCAAAACCCACGTTTTCCCGGGTCAGGGTATCTATACCATTTCCGTAGAAGACCCCAATAGAAATTATGGGGTTTTAAATATTCCAAATTCTGTGAATGTCCCGTTTTTTATTCAAACCCAACTTGTGATTAATCCGTTTTTAGGATCGAATAATTCGGTAGAATTATTATCGCCACCGATTGACAATGGTTGCGTAAACAACATTTACCTTCACAATCCCGGAGCTTACGACCAGGATGGGGATAGTATATCCTATCAGCTTGTTAGTTGCAGAGGTGTATTTGGCCTTCCTATCCCCGGTTATGTTTTGCCAAATAAAGTAGATACAACTGTTCAATCAACCTTTGAGATTGATCCCTTATCCGGTACAATTATTTGGGATAAACCAATTTTGCAGGGCGAATACAATATTGCATTTTTAGTTGAGGAATGGCGGTATGGGGTTCGGATTGGATATGTTACGAGAGATATGCAGATAACAATTGTTGCATGTGATAATCAACCACCAGAAATCAATAACCTATCGGACACATGCATAATGGCTGGAACGACCCTGAGCATTGATGTTAGCGCTACTGACCCGGATAACGATCAATTGGTGATTAGAGCTGTAGGGGGGCCGTTGGTACTGGATGACAGCCCGGCAAGTTTTCCAATTGCAGTTGGCACGGGTACTGTTACTTCAACTTTTACATGGCCAACAATATGTAATCAAGTCCAACTGCAGCCCTATCAAATGGTATTTATTGCCAGAGATACATTTACAAACCCTCAACTCACTGATATAAAAACGATAAATATTAAAGTTATTGGACCTCCCCCACAAAATCTCAGTGCCTCCGCTGTTGGCAACTCTATTCACCTGAGTTGGGGTAAATTGGACTGTGAAAAGGTTATTGGCTATGAAATTTACAGGCGAAACGGATATTTTGGTTTTAACCCCGGACCTTGCGAACCTGGTGTGCCTGAATATACCGGATACATCCCTATTGCTGTAAATGTAGGAAAACTTGACACCACTTTTATCGACAACAATAACGGCTCGGGGTTAATCCATGGCGTTGATTATTGCTATATGGTAGTTGCCAATTTTCCGGATGGTGCGCAAAGCTATGCTTCAGAAGAGGTATGTGCTGCACTTAAAAAGGATGTTCCCATCATAACAAACACCTCGGTTCAGAAAACCGATATTCAGGATGGATATACTTTTGTAGCCTGGGCCAAACCAACCGAGATGGATACCCTTTTATTTCCTTCACCCTATAAATACATTATTAATAGGTCATTGGATAATGATCCCGGCGGGTTTATTGTTATCGACTCTACCATGAGTTTAAATGATACAACATATTTTGATTATGGTTTGAATACCACCAATCACTCATACATATACAAAATTGATCTATATTGCAACCAGGCTGAGATCCCATATTGGGTTGGCTCAACCCATATTGCTCAGACCATGTTCCTTAACGTAACCCCATCCGACGAATCTTTGATCCTGTCATGGCTGGTTAATGTACCCTGGAATAATAATTTCTATACCATTTTCAGGCTTAATGATGAATCAAACATCTTTGACTCGATCGGGTACAGCGGTGAACCATCCTACAAGGACAGTAACCTGGTAAATTATCATCAATATACTTATTATATCGAAAGTGTCGGAAAATACAGTGCACAGGGCCTGGTAGATCCGATAATTAACTTTTCACAAATAGCCTCCGGAATTCCCGAGGATAATGTCCCACCCTGCCCACCTGCACTCACTGTGAAAACCAACTGTGATAGAATAGAAAATGTTTTATCCTGGGATAATGCCCATGGTTGTCCAGCGGACGTTGCAATGTATTACATATCTTTCTCCCCACGTGCTGATCAGGAGCTTGTTGTTATCGACTCAGTTCCTGAAGTTAATGAAAAGATTTATGTTCACAAAAATTTAAACTCTATTGTTGGCTGTTATGGGGTTTTTGCCATAGATTCCGTTGGCAATATTGGTGAGTTAAGCAATGTTGTATGCGTTAATATAGACAGTTGTTCACTATACAGCCTTCCAAATGTATTTACCCCCAATGGTGATGAATACAACGAAATATTTATCCCATTTGATTACACCTCAGTCGATAAAATACAAATGAAAATATTCAACAGGTGGGGCAGGCTGGTATTTGAAACTGAAGACCCTGACATCAACTGGGATGGAAAAAACAAGAACAATAATTCAGATTGCAGCGCCGGCGCTTACTTTTACGTTTGTGATGTTTACGAAATCCATCTTACGGGAATCACAAAAAGGACTCTTACAGGTTCAATAACTATCATCAGATAAATTGATGCGCCTGTAATCCAATCCCACTCTTACATTGCCAAATAAAAAAGGCTGTCAGGATAAAACTGACAGCCTTTTTTTATATTCTATTGGAATGTTCCCTATCAACTTCCACCACCTTGATCGTGGCAATTGTACTCATCAACCATCCATTGAAACTTTTTCATGGGCAACTGGATGCTTCCCAGCAAGGTGCCCTCATAATCATAAACATTGTAAGTAACAAGTTTACAACGTGCATAAAGTACTTGGGCCCAATGGTAGTGAGGCCCAACACATCTGGTATCTTTTGCTTTCAGGTTAATACTATATCCAAAGGATATCAGATTTCCAATCAGACCATTAGGCGAAACAGCATAAATAAAAGTGCCACATGCGCCTGATCCACAGGTATCAGATTCCGCAACATATGTCCAGGGACTCCAGGTTGTGCCTGCTTTAACAAGTCGATAACCAGTAAACGAATACCATGAAGAAAAGTGCGGCATATCAAAGGATGCCACCGTCCGTTCGGCATTCAGTGTTCCTACTATTTCTTCCCACATACCGGTTTCTTCATCATAATTGCCGAAGTAAATACTTCCACCATCCTGAACAGCCGGAATATCGATAGGAATATTTATTGTTGGTTTAGCGTTTTCTGGAAATGTGAGATCCGGACTAAAATTATAACCCTTAATGAGTGCCCTTTCGCCCAAAATCTTCAAATCACCATTTTTGGCAGGTGGTTGAATAAATGTGACCACAACATTTTCATCATTGGATAATGATCCGGCAGGGAAATCTACTGTTGTAGGTTGGCCTAAATCATTTTCTACCGTGAGGGTCACCCCTTGTGGTGTTATAAGGTTTGAATTACCTCTCTTGTTCAAAAAGAACTCATGATGTGTAACACTCGAAACATTGTCCTCCTGCACGCTTTCTATTTCGATGGTTGCATTTTCAGCAAGGTACCCATCTTTAACTGCGGTAATAATATAATTACCTTCTAAATCGCCATTCATGGTTAATGTTCCATTTTCGTCACTGAATTCCTTCGTAGTACCATCAGGAAGGATCACCTTAATATCATACCCCTGCAATATAGCTCCATCATCACTTTCAAAAACAGCAAGTTTAAGCTGGTTTGAAACATCCGGGGTTGGTTCAGGCCAGTCAGAAGGCCCAACATTCTTGCATTGGTTTAATAACAAAACCATAAATCCTGCAAGAATAAAAAATGCCAGCAATTTTGTTTTCACTTTAGATTTCATTTTTACTCCTTTTATTTTCGTTAATACTCTCTTAAGTTCCAAAATTATAAATTTCTTATTAATTGTTCTTTAAAAAATTCCGGGTTAAATTCCACCATCGATTCACTTAAATTATACCCTGTATTGCAGTAAGCACCTGCCCTTGGGAACCCTTTTGCTTTATATGCCCAACTGAACTTTTCATCAGGTCTTACACGAATATACTTTATTTTAGTGTATTTCCGGGGTGGTATTGGTATTGAGAATCTGAAACCACCATTAAAAACCTCATCGGTCATAAAAGCAAAAAAACCAATATTTACTTCTCCGAATTGTCTGAAAACATCAAAACGAACCCCTTGGTCATTGAATAAAAAATTTCCCAGTTGTATTCTGCCGGTCAAATCATAAGGATGATACCTATATTCAAATGATGCCAGTGCAGTAAGGTAATTTTCATCTTCAAAATATTCCGTAGTCAGTCCTGTGAAACTATAATCTGTTGTATATCCAATTTCACCACCTAAAGCAAACTTCCCATTCGCAAATATCTTTTTCATTTCGAAATTCCCACCCGCTCTGTTTTTGTCAAAAAAACCAGCGGTTAGATTTAAAAAGAAATCATCTTTAAGCCTGACGAATTGGTTTATACTTATAATACCCGGCCTTACTTTCTTGCCTTCTTCATCAAAGTAAAAATCATTTTGAATTGGTAGAATCAATTGCGCCTTGATTGATAGTCCCTTACTTATCACAGTATTATAATCAGGAATCAAATTAATATTTGATTGAACGGGATTATCAAAATCGCCAAACAGCGTCCTCACCTGAGGAATAATTTTTACATCAGCCTTAAACTCCGAATGATTAGTGCTCCGTAATTTAGCAATCCTGCTGTAGATATCTTCACATTCGTAACTGACATTTACCTTGCTTCTGAAATCCGCTACTGATAAATTACCCGTAAGATAATTCACCACGTCGTCTTTAAGAACCTTTACCAGGATAATGGGCGTTTTCTGATCGAGGAGCACAATATTCAACTCTTTATTACCAGCAACTATGCCACTATTTGATAACGTTACCAACAATTCTGCCATGCCTCGTGATCCCAGTCTGTATCTCCTGTTCTCATAGCCAATGTATAACTTATCATTTTCAGTAGCAACTGTAACATTTTCAAAACCCTCATTCACAAGTAATATTGAAATCGAATCCAGCACTTGATTATCTTGGGCCTTAACATTTTGAAGTGTTCCAGACAAAATCAAAAAAAGATTACAAAGAACGAAAATCCATCGCTTCATATCACTCTTCTTTCTCACTGTTAATACTTTTCAATTAATCCCCTTTTTGGATAAAATTAGCCTCCATACAGTTTTCCAAAAGCGATAGTTTTTTGCAAACATACAATAAAAAAAACTAATATCCAAATATTGTATAAAAAAATACCGGTTAAAAAAAATTAACAATAACACAGATGAAACAAGGATTTCAGACAACTTACCCCTAAAAAAAAACCATGAGCATATTTTTCACACCAATACATATGGATTATAAAAACATTAATTACAAATCCACACAACTGCAAATTGCAATATACGGGAATTAAATAATAATTTCAGAAGAACTATGGCAATCTGATAAAATAATTTTCTTTTCACTCACTATCTTTTACCTTTGTACAGGAAATGATAAATCAATTTATCAAATATATTAATTCGCAAAAGCTTAGTGATTTTTCCGACAAAATCCTGTTAACTGTCAGTGGAGGAATTGATTCGATGGTGATGGTGCATTTATTTAAAGCGTCAGGATTTAAATTTGGGATTGCCCATTGCAATTTCAAGTTACGTGGAACTGAAAGTGATCAGGATGCAATTTTTGTTGGTAAAGCGGCACGGCATCTGGACGTTGAATATTTCGAAAAATCATTCGAAACATTGGGGTTTGCTGACAAAAAAAAGCTATCCATCCAGGAAGCGGCCAGAGAACTCAGGTACCTTTGGTTTGATCAATTGATTGATGAAACTTCTTATAAATATTATGCTACTGCCCATCATTTTGATGATCAGATCGAAACCTTTTTCATCAATCTTTTCAGGGGTACCGGTACTGCCGGATTAAGAGGTATTCGACCTAAGAATAAGGCTTGTGTGAGGCCAATGCTTTTTGCTAAAAGTGCGGATATAGAAAGATTTGCCCGGGAAAAGGGGATTCAGTTTAGGGAAGACAGCTCAAATTTCGGGAATAAATATCTTCGAAACAAAATTCGCCACCATCTTATTCCAACCATGGAAAATATTAATCCCGGCTTTAGAAAAGGATTTGAAAAAACTTTCGAAATAATCCGTGAAACGGACGATTATATACAAAAATCAGCAAAGGAAACTGAAACGGATCTGATCATTAAAACAGGTAAAAACAACCTCAGGATACCCACTAACAGGATCCTGCAATTGCTGCCCGAATCAAAAATTCTGCTTTTCGAAATATTAAGACAGTTTGGGTTTAATTATTCCACCCTGAATAACATCATCAATTCGCTGAATAATCCACCTGGTCAAAAATTCTACGCGGGTGATTACCAGATTATCCGTGACCGTGACTCATTGTATTTATCAAAGCGAAATGAAGCTAACCAGGGATTTTCTCAGGAAAAAATTACAATTGAACACAATACAGCAATTATTAGTGAGCCAGTTCAAATCAGTTTTGAAATAATTGAACGTGATTCAAATTTTCAAATCCAGCGAAACAAAACCATTGCTCAGATGGATTTTGATAAATTGGTTTTTCCATTAACCATACGAAAACCAAAAACGGGTGATTATTTTTCCCCTATCGGCATGACGGGCAGAAAGAAACTATCCGACTTTTTTACAGATGAAAAATTCTCCCACCATCAGAAAATGAATACATGGATACTGACCAGCAAAAACAATATAGCTTGGATTATCGGGCACAGGATTGATAACAGGGTTAAAATTGATCACCTAACAAAAGTCGTTTTTATGGCAGTGCTTAAACAGGCTGATTAGTGAATGACCTCCGTCATAAAGGGTGGTATATTAACTTTGAATTAAACAATTGCCGTCACATTTTTTGAAATCCATACATTACACTTTTCTCCCACTCCTTTTAAAACTTTTTAAAATATTTT
>JABMQA010001240.1 GCA_013203545.1 Bacteroidota bacterium | reverse complement strand
CAATTGGGTTGATATACGTGCGGGTCTGCCAGATATTCCGGGATGGGCTGTTACCAACGACCCGCTCTATCCGGAAATCATTTATTTCGGCAATGAATTTGGCGTTTATATCTCATTGGACGATGGTGAAAACTGGTCAATTTTTAACGAAGGACTTGGGGACGGTGTCTTTGCCATCGACCTGAAGATTTCGATGGCAGATCGCAAACTTAAAATGGCTACCCATGGCAACGGCGCTTTCGAACGGGATCTGGAAATCATTACCGGTACCGAAAGCGCACACTCATCAAAACCCGAGTATTTGAAACTTACCAACCATCCGAATCCGTTTTCCCGGGAAACCAATATTGGGTTTCATTTGGACGAGAGATGCCAGGTGACACTTTCCATATTTGATATTTCAGGTAAACTGGTTGACGAACTGGTAAATAACACATTGGATCAGGGAGAATATCAATTTACCTGGAACCCTTCACTGTGCCATCAGGGCCTGAAAAACGGAACCTACCTGTGTCGTTTAATTGCCGGAAAAAATATGAAAACCATTAAACTGCAGAAACAAATCAGGTAACTTTGGAGCATTACATACTGTACAATCCTCGTACTGGCCCTTTGCCATAGGAATTGCTATGTGAGCGTTCCATTGAGGTTGCTTTTTTAGTCCCGGAAGTTTCCTTCGATAATCATCACCCCGGTATTTCATTTCCATAACCCTGTTCATCCCTTTCATTGATAAAATCCGCCGATCTGTTGATTGTTTTTTTAATCGGCTTGTGCAACACATAGTTTTGTTTTCGAATTTAAATTTGAAATACAATGAAAACGAAACGAAATTTAATGCTGATGATGTTCGCACTGATGATCCTGTTTGTTACAGCTTGCGAAAAAGACGATGATGATGTGATTGCAGGTGATGATCCCACCGAACTCGAAGTTAATAACTACCTCCTGGTTGTTACAGGCCAAATCACAACTTTTGATGCCGATGGGAATGTAATTAGCGGACTGACTGTAGGAGATGCACTTTACGGTCAGGATGCAAACTACCTGAAAGGTGAATCGATGGCATATCAGGATAATGGTGATGGAACAGTTACTGACTTAAATACAGGCCTGATGTGGCAGCAAGTACCATCTTCCGATGATTATACCTGGCAGGAAGCCGTTGATTATTGCGAAAGCCTGGAATTTGCCGGATATGATGACTGGCGGATGCCCAGTTGTAAAGAATTGTATTCCATCAGCGACTTTAGTTCTGGCTGGCCTTATCTGAACACCACTTATTTTACCTTGGCCAGTGGACAGGTTACAAAGGATGAACAATACTGGTCGAGCAATTATTATGTGGGTACTACGGTTGAGGGCGGTTCAAAATCCGCTTTTGGCGTAAACCATGTTACCGGCCATATAAAAGCCTATTCAGCGGAAGCAAGTGGTCCTGTTGGTGGAAAATACGTTAGAGCCGTGCGTGGGGATGCTTATGGTGTAAATGAATTCGTGGATAATGGTGACGAAACCATCACTGATAACTCAACCGGTTTAATGTGGATGCAAGAGGATAACGGTGAAGGTTTGGATTGGGAAAATGCCCTTGCCTATGCTGAAAACAGTGAATATGCCGCTTATTCAGATTGGAGATTGCCCAATGTAAAGGAACTCCAGAGTATCGTTGACTATTCCTATTCACCAAGTGCTGCCGATGCTTCAAAGGTCGGGCCGGCCATCGATAACCTTTTCAGTTGTACACCCATCGTCAACGAAGCTGGAAATGATGATTACGGTTATTACTGGACCGGTACATCTGCAAATTTTACAAGTGGTGAGCCCTATTATTATGCATGGTACGTTGCTTTTGGCATGGCCGTAAATGGTGAAGGGGATGACTTTCACGGTGCAGGAGGCGTACGTTTCGACACAAAATATGAAGGTGGCCCATTGGGCGAAGGTGGAGAGCGTTATTACAACTATTTTAGGTTGGTACGCGATGTTCAATAAATAATTAAAACAAACAATACAATTAAATTATTAAAAATCGTCAAAACAGCTTAATTAGTGTCTGTCTCTAATGTAATCGGTTTCAAGAGTTGCACTAATTCTCAAATTAGGATCGGTCATTTCGACCGAAGGGAGAAATCTATAATCATCGTAATACTAAATAGATAGATTTCTCGCAAGCTCGAAATGACCGAGACAAATTAATAAATAAATTTTAATGCCGACTTTATGGACAGACTCTAATTAGTTTCTGTCTTTTTAGTAAAATAATTTCCCGCAGATCGCGCAAATTTCACAGATTTTATTCCGTGTATATCAGCGATACCGATAGTTATCGGTACTGCGGGAGATATGCTTAATCCAGGAAAAGAATCGACTTTATGGACAAGTACTCAATACCTGGTCGAAAGCGAATATCAGAACGAGCAGGTGATGGGCCAAACAGATTATCCGTTTTTTTGGTCAAGCACATCCAATCCGATTCAAGCTGAAGAGGGTGCTGTGGAAGGTGGTACCATTTATGCCAGGTTCCTGGCATTCGGATATAATAAAGATCTGGCCGGATACGACTTACATGGTTCAGGCTCTGTATGTTTTGATGCCAAATCAGAAGAGTGTACTGAAAATTCAGGTCTCGAAATTCATTACAACTATGTACGACTGGTTCGTGGTGGTAATGTAACCGAAACACCGAATGGTGATCCAAGCTGTATTAATGAGGATAGAGTTGTCGTATTTCCGGACGGTGATACAGGTGGTGGTGGAGGTGGAGGTGGCGCTCCGGATTTTACTCCTGGTGTTGAATATCTTGCAACCATAGGTATAACTGTGACTACAGTAGAACTGGAAGCAATAATCGGAGGCCCCCCTGCACCTACTGCATCTGAACTGGTAGCTAATTTTGCAGCATATGATATTGTAATTACTGAAGTGCAGGCACAAACCCTTTTAGATATACTTGGTTTAGAATAGTCACATCGTAAAAAGCCTTGTGGGCTGATTACGACGTTAGCTTAAATGGAGTATTTAGGCAGATTTTTTATAATTTCAAAAGGTTATTCTTATGATAAGAATAGCCTTTTTACTTTTTCATTCTTTAAAAAAACGGTCATAATTGAAGATAACAGTAGTCTGATAAAATAGTTTGAAAAAAGCGTAAATTATTTTAGGGCCTCCAACCGATTTTTTATTAGCTATTTTTCCTATCGTATAATAAGAGCAAAACGTCTAATAAATCCTACCACTGGTCGAAACCTTTTGTTTTAAAAAACAAACAATTGAATCTTTGTATCAAATTTGAATTTATAATTCTAACAATGAAGAAAACAAAAAAAATAATAATCCTGTCAATGATCTGCATAGCAGCAGCAGGAGTAGTAGGTTTTTATTTTCTAAACAACACATCTTCCGCCTATGTATTCGAGACTTTAAAAGTCGAAAAAGGTTTGGTTAACATAACCATTACCGCAACCGGTACTTTGGAAGCTACAAATACGGTGGTCGTTGGAACCCAGGTTTCAGGTGTAATAGAAAAATTATATGTTGATTTTAATTCAGTAGTTAAAAAAGGGCAGTTGATTGCAGAGTTGGATAAATCTACCTTACAATCGAGCCTCGAAACTGCGGAAGCAGACCTGGATAGGGCGGAGGCCAAAATGGAGTACCAGGAAGCCAATTTTAACAGGAATAAATGGCTGTATGAAAAACAACATATTTCGCAAAGTGATTACGAACTGGTTGAATATAATTTTAAATTAGGCAAGGCAGATGTAAGGTCAGCACAAGCCAACGTGGAGAGGGCCAGGCGAAGTTTAAGTTATGCCATGATCTATTCTCCCATTGATGGTGTGGTATTGAACCGTGCCGTTGAAGAAGGGCAAACCGTAGCCGCCAGCATGAACACACCGGAATTGTACACCATTGTTAACGACCTGTCAACCATGCAGGTTGAAGCCAATGTTGATGAAGCAGATATTGGTATGGTAGAAACAGGACAGCGGGTTGAGTTTACAGTTGATGCTTTCCCAAATGATACATTCGAAGGTGAGGTATCTGAGGTGCGCCTGCAGCCAAATGAATCATCCAATGTAATTACTTACACCGTTATCGTTGAAGTGGCGAACCCTGAATTGAAATTAAAACCAGGCATGACAGCCAGTATCACTGACTATGTAGAAGAGGCTAAGGACGTATTGGTGATCGCAGGAAAAGCTATTCGTTTTACGCCCAACCAGCAATTACTGGATGATTATTTAAGCCAATTATCCGAAGATGGGCAGAAGCCACCATCAGGCAATCCTAATGATTCAAACGGACGAATAAAACCTGACCCACCTCCGGGAAAAATGCAGGAATTGGATGAGTCGCATAAAATGGTTTGGGTAAAAAATGGTGACCATATCCATCCCACAATAATTGAAGTGGGCATTGATGATGGCTCCAATATAGAAGTAATCTCAGGATTGGAGGAAGGTAGTTTGCTTGTTACTTCTTTTGAATTTACGAGCAATTCAGTATTTGAAAAATCAACCAATGAGGATCATGAACAGCTTAGCCCCTTTGTTCAGGAAAAAGGAAAAGGATCAGGTGGTGGTCCCGGTGGACCTCCAAAATAGTAGAAATGTTATGATTAGTCATGGTTTAAAATATATAAAATGAAATATCTGAAAAGTATAATATCCGTATTTCTCTTTTTTGCAAGCATACAAATATTTGCACAGCAAAAGAATGAATTTACAATCAATAGTTCAGGAGTAAACGCTGATGGTTCTTTATCCATTGAATATACCGGCGAAGGAGAAGGTGTGTCTATGCCATTGGAATGGACTAACATACCATCTGGCACTAAGTATTTTGCATTAAACCTGTGGCATATTCCACACGCAAACGATTCAACTGAAGTAAAATCGTATTGGGTAGTCTACAATATCCCATCTAATATTCTTAGTCTTCCTAAAAATGCTAAAGAGATTGGAATCGTTGGATATAACGACAAGAACCAGGCAGGGTATGACCCAATGAAGTCAAAAGGGCCGGGTGTAAAGGAATATAACCTGACGATTTATGCACTGTCAGAAAAGCTGGTATTCAATAATAATAAAGTTTATCGTGCCGATTTATTGAAAGCCATTGAAGGAAAAGTATTAGGCGAAAGTACGCTTAAATATACCTATGAAACAGGTAGAACAGAAAAATCTACACAGCATTTAAGAGGATCAGAAGAAAGAAGAGAGGAAAGAATAGAATCCTTAACAGAGGCACAAAAGCAAAAAATTAAAACCATTCTGTCAAATTATGATGCCGGTTTGCTTACAGCAGAAGATGCCCTGGCAATTCATGAAGCGTTTCGGGAAGCCGGTCTTAGAGGTGGGCCAGCAGCCGAAGATGCTATCAAGGAAGCCGGTTTTAACCCTGATAAACTTCGTGATTTAGCTCCTCCACCTGATATGGAGGTCAGCAGTGGGCACAATAATCCTGAACAACGCAGCAATGAAATACCGGGACAAAAAAAGTATTCAATTGAGCAAGCAATTTCTGAACGTGCACAGCTAACCACAATAGCATTCTCCGGATTGGCTTTTATTACAGGCGATTTCGGTGCATCAACATTCATCCCGCCGGGAAAAGTATGCGATTACTTTGGCTTTCAATATATGCGCGATATCGATGTTGCAGAGAAAGGACATAACCCAATGTTCGTTGACCGGGTTGTCGGCAACGTTTTGTTCATTCTTAATGATGAGCAAAAACAATTATTTCGCAACCTGGCCGAAGAACAAGCCCCCCAGCTTGAGGCACTCGCTGAAATGAGATTGCCGCTAATAAAGAGCTTTCATAATGAATTGGATGGCAAAATACCCAAGGGTAGCAATGGGCTGAACAAACAAACTGTTTCAAATTATGTGGGTGAAATATTCGAGCAAGATGCAAAGTTAAGCATACGTCGGGCAGAAGTGATGGCAGCGGTTGCTAATTCGCTATCCGACGAGCAGAAAACCTATCTGGGAAAAATGAAGTTCGGTGATTTCAATTCATGGTCTGATAAAACAGAACTGGCTCATCTCGACAAGGAAAAATCAAAACTTTACAATGTGGCTTACATGACTTATGCCAGTGAGTTCTTTAGTTGGTATGCCGGTTCAGTCGAGGCCGACACCTACATCTGCCCGGAGAGGCAGGGCACTTATTTTGGTGGATTTTATATGAAAGACATACCTGCTATGAACAAGCGGGATTATGATATTAGTACCTCAATTACCGGAGACAGTGGAGAGGAATTCTTAAATAAAGTCCTAAATGCCACACAGCGAGGATACATTACGGGAATTCTTGACGAACAGCACGAGCTTCTAAGTGAGGTTATTGATGTTCGCCGTGAATTTAGCACGGAACTTCGCAAGTTATTAAAAGGACAACAGCCGGAAAAAAAGAAACTAATTGAATTGGGACATCGTTACGGTGAACTCGATGGTGAAATATCATGGAATTACGCAATCGCTTTTGCAAGGGTAAATCACTCACTTACCGATGATCAAAGGGCTGCTTTAATAAAATTACGCAACCTGGATGGCTATGAAAGTGCACCCTATTATATCTATTCCAGTCCTGCAAAGAAGAGTCCTGTTCTTCAAAATGTTGACACATTCTTCTTTGCCCCAAAGCAAGTAATTCAACAGAACGATTAATCAATCACTAATAATGGAAAATATAGAAATCATATCAATAACAAACCTGCACAAGCATTATAAAGTTGGTGACGAAACCATTAAGGCACTTAACGGAATAGATTTGTCTGTTGAAAAAGGAGAATTTTTAGCTATTATGGGAGCAAGTGGTTCAGGCAAATCAACCTTGCTCAATATTTTAGGATGTCTTGATTTGCCGACTAAAGGCGATTATTTCCTGGATGGTGAAAATGTTAAATCATTAAATAAAAACCAACTGGCAACTATCCGCAATCTGAAACTTGGATTTGTATTTCAGTCCTACAATCTTTTGCCACGGACCTCTGCACTCGAAAATGTGGAACTGCCATTACTTTACAATCCTAAGGTGAGCAATTCCGAACGAAAAGAAAAAGCAGAACAAGCATTAATTGCTGTTGGTTTGAAAGACCGGATGAAACATTTATCAAATCAAATGTCGGGTGGGCAGCAACAAAGGGTAGCCATAGCCCGGTCGATGGTAAATGACCCGGTGGTTATTTTTGCCGACGAAGCAACAGGAAACCTCGATACACGCACATCATTTGAAATCATGGCACTGTTCCAGGAATTAAACGAAAAAGGAATGACGATTTGTTTTGTAACCCACGAACCGGATATTGCTGCTTTAACCAAACGTAATGTGGTTTTTCGTGATGGGAAAATTATTAAGGATGTTACAACGGACAAACGAGTTTATGCAAACGAGATACTGCTTAAACTTGAGAATGAAGATTTCCGCATCGAAAATGAAATTGCTATATAATTGGTTAATAATTAAATTCTAATAAGATGAAATTATTGAAAAAAGACAAACAGAGTAAAATTAGTTTTAAGCATCATTTTGTTGTGCCATGGGTGGTGACTGATTATGATGATACCACAAACAATAAAATTAATATAGAAAATCATTTTATTGTACCATGGGAGTTGACTGATTATGATGATACCACAAACAATAAAATATAATAAAATGAAATTTTTAATCCTTATAAAAATCGCTATAGCAGCAATCTGGCGAAATAAAATGCGCTCGTTTCTTACCATGCTGGGTATTGTTATTGGCGTTGCTGCTGTTATTGCCATGTTGGCTATTGGTTATGGCTCCAATGCGAGTATCCGCGAAACCATTTCTTCTATGGGTACAAACCTTATAAATATAATGCCAGCAAGTCAAAACCGCGGTGGTGTGAACCAGAGGCGTTCGGCATCGCCAACCCTTGTTGTTGAAGATGTTACTTTTTTGAAAAACAACAGTACCTTAATCGATGCCGTTTCACCTGAATTGGATAGAAGCGGCCAGATTGTTTACGGTTCCAGCAACTGGCCTACTACAATTTATAGTGGGAATGAAGATTATCCTTTTATAAAAAAATACGAGATTGAAACCGGCCGCATCTACACTGCAAAAGAGATAAAAACTGCTGCCAAGGTTTGCCTGATCGGACAAACGATCATTGAGAATATTTTTGGTGAAGACGAAGATCCCATTGGTAAAACCATTCGGTTCAACAACATCCCGTTTAAAATTATCGGCACTTTAAAAGAGAAAGGCGACAATACTTTTGGACAGGACCAGGATGATATGGTATTGGCACCATACACTACAGTTATGAAAAGGCTTTTCAGACAAACCTATTTACGTGCAATTGTTGTCTCCGCCAAATCGGAAGACTATATTGATGAAACAAGTGCTGAAATAACTGAGTTGTTGCGTTTGTCACATAAACTTAATGATAACGAAGATGATGATTTTGAGATCAGAACCCAGGAGGAACTGATCAGCAATTTTGGCTCTATCTCAGAAATGATGTTGGTCTTGCTGGGATCTATTGCGGCCATTTCGTTGGTTGTGGGAGGTATCGGGATCATGAATATTATGTATGTTTCAGTAACAGAACGTACACGCGAAATAGGATTAAGAATGGCCGTTGGAGGAAAGGGTAGGGATATATTACGCCAATTTTTATTTGAAGCCCTTTTGTTGAGTATTCTGGGAGGAATTATTGGTGTAGGTGTTGGCATTCTTGCATCCAATATTGTAGAAGATGTACTTAATTGGCCTGTGCTAATCACTACAAAATCAATTCTGTTATCCTTTTTGTTTTGCACATTTATCGGGGTGTTTTTTGGATGGTATCCGGCACGTAAAGCCTCTGCACTAAATCCCATTGAAGCCCTAAGGCACGAATAATAAATATCTTAAGAAAAACAATAAATTTGTCGTATGGAATTTTCTAAAAACAAAATAGAAAAATGGCTGCCTCATAGTATTGGCTTGTTGCTTTTTTTCATCCTTCCGGTATTTGTTTTCGACAGAAATAACGACAGGGCTATCTACTGGATGTATTCTTACTATTATCAATTACTATTTATGATCGTAGCTTTTTACGTAAATTATTTAGTCATTGTACCTCGTTTTTTCTTTTCAAAAAGGAGAATATATTTTTTCGCAGTCATATTCCTTTTTGCCGTTTTACTACTTATCACATCTCAATATCTTTATGATATTTTACAATTAGACAGCTTAAGGCCTGAAGAAAATAGAATAGGTGAAAATACACGGCCCGGAGGCAGGTTTGGTTTTCACCCTAAACTTATAGATAATTTCTTTTTATTAATTCTTGTTCTTGGTTTTAGCAGCGGAATGGCTATCATTCAAAATCTGAGAAAGAATGAAGCAAAACAAAAAGAAATAGAAAAAGCCCGTGTGGATTCTGAATTGGCTTTTTTGAAAAATCAAATTAGCCCTCATTTCTTTTTTAACTCACTGAATAATATTTATGCGCTTATTGCTGTGGATGGAGACAAAGCTCAAAAAGCAGTAGAGAAACTTTCTGTTTTGATGCGATACCTGATTTACGATTCAAATGTAAAAACTGTTGAATTAAGGAAGGAATTTGAGTTTACTCAAAACTATATTGATCTAATGATGCAACGCTTAACTTCAAAAGTAAAGCTTGAAATAAATATCCAACAAAATCTTCCCGAGCTTGAAATCCCTCCACTAATTTTTATCCCTTTTATCGAAAATGCTTTTAAGCACGGAATAAGTTATCGGGAATCTTCGTTTGTAAGCGTTGATTTAAAAACTGAAAACGGCAAAGTGATTTTCGATTGTAAAAATAGTGTCCCGAAACAAGCCAGGGAACCCGGTAAAGATGGAGGGCTTGGCATAGTAAATATTAAGAAACGGCTCAATTTAATTTATGGTGATACCGCACAATTAACCATGAATAATGTTGGCTCAGTGTTTTCGGTACATTTAATAATTCCATTAAAATAATTGGCATGAATAAAATTTCCTGCATAGCAATTGACGACGAACCACTGGCCCTGGGATTAATGGTTTCATACATCAGGAAAACACCTTTTTTAGAGCTTGTCGGACAATTTGATAATCCCATTGATGCCATGGACTTTTTACAGGGGAACCAGGTGCAACTCATTTTCCTCGATATAAAAATGCCGGACCTGACAGGTGTTGAGTTTGCCCGAACACTGAACGAAGATAACAAAGTAATTTTTACAACAGCTTATGATAAATATGCTGTGGAGGGTTTTCAGCTTCATGCCCTCGATTATTTACTCAAGCCTATTAGTTACGAGGTTTTTCTTAATTCGGTTAATAATGCTAAAAAACATTTTGATTTATTAAGATCACTATCTCCTGATGAATCACTAAATCCCGATGAAAATTTCTTGTTTATTAAAGCCGATTACCAGATTCATCGAATTGAATATGATGATATCCTATATCTTGAAGGACTTAAAGATTACATAAAGCTCTACACAGCAAGTTTACCTAATCCAATTGTTTTTCATGCAACCTTGAAATCAGCCGAAGAAAAACTTCCCACAGATAAGTTTATGCGTACGCATCGTTCATTCATTGTTTCCTTAAATAAAATTAAAACTATTGAACGTGACCATATACTATTTGGTGATAAACGAATTCCTATCAGCAAGCAATATAAACCAGGCTTTGATAATTTTATCAAGAAAAAATTTTTGTAGCTAACAAATTTATCTTCAATACCAATTCCAATTTGTTGATAAAATCACCCGATTCATTGATTCCTTTTTTTAAACCTCTTAACCGGTAATACTTTTACATCTAATAATTGAATAAATGAATTATGCCTGTAAAAAGTATAAACGGATGTATCGGTTGCGGGACATGTGTTAAAACCTGCCCCACCGATGTTTTACGGCTTGATCCTAAATCAGGAAAAGCAGTGATAAAATATCCGGCCGATTGCCAGATCTGTCATTTATGCCGGATGTATTGCCCGGTGGATGCCATTACCATTTCGCCTGAAAAATCAATTCCGGTAATCGTATCATGGGGTTAAAGATGAAAACACAAGTTATCAGATACATAGTATTGTTTGTGGGATTGCCTTTGCTTTTTTGGTCACTCGGTGATTTTCATGAAAATACGGTTTTGAAAGAATCACTTTCTGTTTTAATCATTATTAGTTTCAGTTTGATGATCGGGCAATTTTTTCTGGCCAGAAGTAGCAAGGTTTTTCTAAAAGAAGTAAAGACTTCGAACCTCACAAAATTCCATAAAATTATAGGGTACGTATTTGTGCCCATAATAATGCTTCATCCTTTTTTCATTGTTTTTCCCCGGTATTTTGAAGCAGGGGTTCGATTGCTGGCCCGATTAATTAATATGTTTCGTTGATAAAATCCCTCAATCAGTTGATTACTTTTTTTTTCGCATCAATGAAATTGTTTGTT
>JABMQA010001239.1 GCA_013203545.1 Bacteroidota bacterium | reverse complement strand
TTTTGATTCACGGAAATGGCCGGTGAAAGACCGGTGATCCTTTCCACATCAGGCCTTTTGAGTTTACCTAAAAACTGCCTGGCATAGGAAGAGAAGGATCCAAGGTAAAGGTTCTCAGCTTCGCGGTAAATCACATCATACACCAGCGAGGATTTGCCTGACCCGGAAACCCCTGTCACCACCACCAGTTTATTTTTTGGAATTTCGAGGCTGATGTTTTTCAGGTTGTTCTCGGTAGCGTTGTGTATGGAAATATGGTTGCTCGTAGTCATCTTCAAGAAAAAATTTCTGGCGGCAAAGATCGGGAAATATCCCTTAAATTTGCCGGTACGATAAAACGCAAATGTTTCCGAAATCATGCTCAACAAAAAAACGCTTTCCACACCAAATATCCTGATTGTTGTATCCTTCGCGATTATTGTTGTCTTCAGGTTCATCGAAGCGCCGGTGAAAATTTTATCCTGGGATGTGTTTGGCTACTACCTCTATCTGCCTGCCAGGTTTATCTACCATGATTTAACCATTCAAAACCGGGAATGGCTCGACCTGCTTGTGGAAAAATACCAGCCAACATCAACATTATATCAGATTGTGGCTGCTCCCAATGGTAATTTTGTGATGAAATACACCCTGGGATTGTCTGTTGTATATGCGCCCTTCTTTTTTGTAGCGCATCTTCTGGCGGAACCACTCGGCTTTCCTGCCGACGGTTTATCATTACCCTATCAATATTCCATGGCCATCGGGGGACTGCTTGCCGTGCTGATCGGACTGATCGTTTTTATGAGAATCCTGCGGTTTTATTTCGATGAAAAAATCAGCATTATTTTGTTTTTACTCATCATTTTCGGGACCAATTATTTCCAGCTTGTCACCTTCGATGGAACGGTTTTGTCACACAACTACCTTTTTACCCTGTATGCCATTCTTGTATGTTACACCATCAAATGGCACAAAAAACCAACCTTGAAATCTGCAATAGCTGTCGGCTTGTCTGCCGGGTTTATCATCCTGATCAGGCCTTCCGAAATGGTGTGTTTGCTTATTCCGCTTTTATGGAATATTTGGGGCAGGCAATCCATCATTGACAAATACCATCAGCTCATAAAACACCCGTCCCATGTATTTGCCATGGTTATTGCCCTCGTTATTGCAGGTATTCCACAATTGCTCTACTGGAAGGCAGTTTCGGGGAGTTTCCTTTTTTATTCCTACACGAATCCCGGTGAAGGTTTTGAATTCTTATGGCCATACACGCTTAAATTTCTTTTTGGGTTTAGAAAAGGGTGGTTTATATATACACCTGTTATGTTGTTTGCAATGGTAGGGTTTTACCATCTGTACAAATTCAACAGGCAAATTTCTATTCCGATTCTTCTGTTTTTTGTATTGAACCTGTGGATCATCTCGAGTTGGAGCTGCTGGTGGTATGCCGGTGGGAGTTTCTCATCAAGATCATTGATTCCTGCTTATGTGGTGCTGGCCATTCCGCTTGGTTATTTTGTGAATGGTATCCGGTCGAAAAAGCCACTCAAAAGTGTCTTATTCATTATTGGCATTTTCCTGATTTTACTAAACCTTTTTCAAACCTGGCAATGGATGAACGGCATCATCAGCAAGGATTGGATGACAAAGGAATATTACCTGGCTGTTTTTGGAAAAACCGAAGTTACCGAAGCGCAAAAGCGTTTGTTATTGGTTGACCGGAATACGGAAGCAGAAGAGTTTTTTACCAACGAAGCGTACTATTCGAAAAGAAATATTTACCTGAATGGTTTTGAGGATCCGCCCATACAGGACAGCGTTTTCCATTCCGGATCATCCGCACTGCCATGAACCCGGCAATGCCCTGGTCGCCTTCCCTTGACATTACATTTGAGGACTTAACGCAACACGACCATGCCTGGATACGGGCATCTGTTTACGCTTTTATACCAGAAGATTACGAAGATGAGTCACCGCTGCTGGTGGTAACTTTCCATCATAATGGAGTGGTGTATAAATACCGGACCCTGGGTATCGATCCCGGAAATATCAGGTATGGTGAATGGAACAACATCAGCATGGACTATTTAACCCCGGAAGTTAGGGTTCCTGCTGACAACCTGAAAGTGTATGTTTGGCATCGCGGGAAGTCCGGTGTTTTTATAGATGATTTAAAGGTGGATGCTTGGGAGCCGGTTAAATAGCAAAACAAAAAACAAACCCTGACAGGGTTTTGAACCTTGTCAGGGTTGCGCAGTAAGGTATATTAATAAATA
>JABMQA010001238.1 GCA_013203545.1 Bacteroidota bacterium | reverse complement strand
ATTTGGAACTATTACCGATACATTAACTTTTTTCTTCATTTACTTTCAGGCTATTTCAAAAATAAGGGCAAGCGGACGAGTTGAAAAAAAGCGCCCATATTATGCTTACCGGCCATATTACAGGATTTCAGCCACCTGTTTGCTACCACCTTTTTCAATTCCCAGCTATCATACACACCAAGTTTGGCGTTTTGTTCGAGGATAATATAAAACAGGTCACGGATGTGATGTAAAAAATCCTTATCCCCACAGCTATTAAAGTCCTTCAACATGATCATGGCATTCAACCTTTCCACGGTCAAATCAATTTCAAGTTCATTGAAGAGGTATTTGATGATTTTTTCATCCTGGTTGCGCATACGGATTTCATCAGATCGCATTGCACTGTGGGGATGGACACGATAGTTTATCAAAAATTCAGGAAGGTTCCACACTTTGAATTTATTCGCAATATCCACACAAAGGCGGTAATCTTCAACCACATCATACCCTTCCATATAGCCACTTTCAGGAAATGCTTCACGTCTTATCAACAGTGCTGAATGTACAAAGTAGTTACGAAAAAGCATTATTGCCCGAATTGCCGATGGTTTTGCATTTAATTTCCAGTACTTCCTGAGAAAATCCCCACTTCCGTCCACCAGGCGGGCCCAACAGCCTATCATTCCATATTCAGGGTGGGAATTAAGAAATGTGATTTGTTTTTCAAACTTATCTGCAAGGGCGATATCGTCGGAATCAAAAGGTGCAATAAAACTTCCCCGTGCCATTTTAAGCCCACGATTGCGGGAATACACAATTCCCCGGTTGGTGTCGTTGTTTACAAGAATTATCCTGTCATCCCTAATTCCCTTTACAATCTCATGTGTTTTGTCTGTGGAAGCATCATTGACAACAATGAGTTCAAAGTCAGAAAACGATTGGGCCAGTAAGCTTAAAATACTTTCGCCAATATATTTTTCGGCATTAAATGCCGGCATAATTATGCTCACTAAAGGATTTCGCATCTAATTGATCTGACTGTTTTGGTGGTGCAAGATAAAAAGATTTGGAGAATTATTTGGAGAAGCGCTCTTTTTTTAGATAATTTTGGATATGATTTTACAAAGCAAATTTTCGTAAGAGAACTATGGCAAAAAAAAGAGGCATCAAAAAAAACAGCAATAAATCCCAACTTAAGCCAACATTCTACCTGGTGGCAGGTTTCCTGGTTTTAATATTGCCGCTTATTTATTTCAGACGAACAATCGACCCGGTATTGATGCCCAGGCTGATGTTGCTTGATGGTTTTCTACTATTTGTTTGCCTCTATTTTTTTATAGGTAAAAGCTATCGTGAATTGAATCTTTCAATTATAAAGAATCCTGTTGTCCTGCTCTACTCCGCCTTCTTTATCATTACGCTGGTCTCGATGTTATTTGCCAATACTTTATCCGAAGGGTTTTTTGACATTGTAAAAACCTTTACTGTTCTGATATTGATTTATTGTTTAATACTGATTTTTTCGCAAACTCACGACTGGCCTGAAAAACTCACCAGGCTTTTCATCATAGCCGCCCTAATCAGCGGTTGCATTGGATTTTATCAGTATTTGCAAAATGTGGTTGCCAACCCTGATAAATTTCTCCGGGATAGCAGGGAATCTATATACCTTGTTACCGGTATAATGGGGCATAAAAATCAGTTTTCAGCAGCTATGATGCTGATGTTACCATTTTTGGGATATGGAATTTACCGGTTCAGACAATTCTGGCAGGCGCTATCAATCATTTGCATGGTGATGTTGATAAGTTTGATTGTATTGTTACAAACCCGATCGGTGTGGGCAGGGACATTTATCTCAGTATTTATTACAGCGATCTTTCTGATGGTTCTAAATAAAAAATTTAATTTGTCTAAAAAAACCAAAGTGGTGATGGCAATAGCAGGATTTGTTATCGTATCCGGATTGATGGGCATATTTTTAATTGATAGCAACCCAGCTGAAAACACCTATATCTTCAAAATTAAATCCATTACAAACAGAAACTATGGTAACAACCTACACCGTATAAAAACGTGGCAGGCAACAGCCAGAATGATTGCCGACCATCCAATTGCCGGCGTTGGCGCTGGAAACTGGATGATAAATATTCCAAAATACTACAACGACAGGAAAAGAAAAATCAAGGAATCGAATTGGTTAAGACCACATAATGATTTCCTCTGGATTTATGCCGAAAAAGGTATTTTAGGGATATTGGCATTTCTTTCGATTATGATTTTAACGGGAATGATGGCAATTAAAACCATATTGCTAAACAAGGACAGGCATAAGCAGGCATTTGCATTAGCGTTGCTATCAGGACTGATCGCCTATAATACCATTTCATTTTTCACCTTTCCGTATGAGAGGATTAACCAGCAGGTTTGCCTGGCCATTTTAATTTCAGGAATCATTGCACTTCGGCCAATTACTCCAGCAGGAGGAAAAAGACCCTGGTCCAGGTACGCTTACCTTGCTGCCGCCGTCTTATTGCTATTTGGGGTGGTTTATGGGGCTGCGATGGTGAGGATGGAAACCCACATGAAGGTAGCCAAACGGGCATTATCAGTAAACGACTGGCAAACTGTAATTGCTGAGGGCAAAAAAGCCAAAAATCCGTTTAGGGAAATTGAGCCGGAGGGGGGACCAATCAACTGGTTTATTGGCACCGCTTACCTTGAGTCAGGCAATGACCGGAAGGCAATTAAATTTTTAAGCAGGGCCAGGAAAATAACCCCATATAATCCCATCGTATTGAACAACCTGGGTAAATCATACTTTAACATTGGAGATTACAAATTGGCATCGCAAATGTTCCTTGCAGCTTTAGAAATTATACCCAGGTATGTTGATGCCCGAATCAACCTGGGAAGCACTTATTATAACATGGGTAAATATTGGAAGGCCATGAAGGTATTGCAACGAATACCAAAACGATCCAGGTCATATGTAATCAATAATAATATTACTGAGTTGATGAAATTAGTGGAAGAAGGACGAAATAAAAGTGGGAAAAAATAATTATCGCGATGGGTAAAAAACATAAAAGGCACAATGCCAAAGGCCGAAAACAAATAATTAAACCCCGATGGCCGGTTTTATTTTATATTTTCATGATTCTGGCCATTTTTGTAACGCCGGTAATTTATGTCCCGACTGCCCTGGATCCGGCTTTACATCCCAGGCTGTTGTTTCTGAGTGTATTTTTATTCATTTTTACCATCCTTCTTTTATTCAAAAGGGTAAACCGTCAATTTGATTTTACGATACTCAAGCATACTTTATTTTATATTTTACTTGCCTATTTTGTAATCACATGCATTTCAAGCCTGTTTGCAATAAACTATCGTGAAAGCTTTTTCGACATCAACAAGTCCTTTGCAATTCTTACATTCACTGCGTTTACATGTTTTGTTTTTCTGCGGACAGATAGGTGGTGGGACCGGTTGCCGGTT
>JABMQA010001237.1 GCA_013203545.1 Bacteroidota bacterium | reverse complement strand
TCGAAAATACACCCAATTGCTGGGTAAACCGTGGCTGAAATAAATAATTGATACCGAATTTTTTTCCGGGGGTCAGGGCCAATATGCGTTCATAATCATTTTCCACAAGAGCCTCCCACTCTTCGTTAACCATGTCGAGGTACCATGAATAGGCATACACCATCCCGTTGAATGCATCATCAACACATGCATCCCACTTTTCGCAATCTACTTCATTATGTTTTAAGTATTTGATCAATTTATTTTTTTATATTGTGATTTAACCTGCGTGAAAATTCAAAAGTAATTGAAAAGATCAAGTGATTGACGAAAATCTCGGGTTTTACTTTGAAAAGAATATCCGCTTCAGGGGGTATTTTTTATACTTTCGCCCAAAGTTTTTGTTATGATCAAGTTGTTAACAGTGGTAGGGGCGAGGCCTCAGATTATTAAAGCTGCCGCGTTGAGCCGCGCAATAAAGAATAATTTTCAGGATAGTATAAAGGAGATGGTCCTTCATACCGGCCAGCATTACGACCCGAATATGTCGCAGGTGTTTTTTGATGAACTGGAAATCCCCATGCCGGATTTTAACCTGAATGTGGGCTCTGCAAGCCATGGCGTGCAGACTGCCAGAATGATAGAAGGAATCGAAAAAACACTGCTTGATAACTCACCGGATTTCCTGGTGCTCTATGGTGATACCAACTCGACCCTGGCGGGTGCAATCGCAGCATCAAAAATTCATGTCCCCATCATTCACATCGAGGCAGGTTTGCGCTCCTTCAACAAAAGTATGCCCGAGGAGATCAACCGGATCATGTGCGACCATGCCTCAACACTGCTGTTTTCACCCACCGAAACAGGGGTTAATAACCTGATCAGCGAAGGATTTAAAATCAATACCGATCCTCCTTTTTCCCCGGATAATCCAGCAGTTTTTCATTGTGGTGATGTGATGTATGATAACAGCCTCTTTTTTGCTGAGAAAGCCTCAAAATATTCTAAAATCCTTACCCAGCATCGGTTAATTCCGGGATCATATATCCTTGGCACCCTGCACCGCGATCACAATACCGACGACCCGGCCAGGCTGGGGGCCATTTTTGAATCAGTGAACAGAATATCAGTGGGATATGATACAGAGGTGATTTTGCCCCTGCATCCCAGAACTTCAAAGATGTTAAAGACAAACCTGTCTGATACCCTGTTGAAAAAGACGGAAAACAATCGGCTGGTAAAAATTACCGGACCAGTCTCTTTTCTTGATATGATACAGTTGGAGAAAAACGCAAAGTTGATTCTTACCGATTCGGGAGGCGTACAAAAGGAATCCTACTTTTTCAGAAAGCCTTGCATTATTTTAAGGCCACAGACAGAATGGATAGAAATTGTAAAAAATGGCACTGCTATCATTGCTAATGCCGATAAAAACAAGATTCTGGAGGCGTACGAATATTTCAATGCGAAAAAGGATCTTTCATTTCCACCTGTCTTTGGCGATGGCAAAGCCGGTAAATTCATTTGTCAGGAAATTATTGAAAACAGTATTCAAAATAGATAAAACACATGAAAGTAATTATTTTGGGAGCCGGACTTGTTGGTGCTCCGATGGCATTTGACCTTGCAAGGAATGGTGAATTTGAAGTAACCGTGGCAGATCTGGGGCAGCAGGCCCTGGAAAAATTTTCAAACCGGCCGGATATTTTGACGGTCCAGCGGGATCTTTCGAACCCGGAATATGTAAAAGGGTTGGTTAAGGATTTTGATATGGTGTTGAGTGCGGTTCCCGGATTTATGGGTTTCAATACATTAAAATCTGTTATCGAGGCAGGGAAGAATGTAATAGACATCGCTTTTTTTCCTGAGAATTTATTCGATCTGGACGAACTGGCCAGAAAAAACAATGTAACTGCCATTTCAGATATTGGTGTTGCTCCGGGAATGAGCAACATTCTGATAGGCTATGTGGATTCAATTATGGATAAAACCGAACGGGCAGTCATTTATGTTGGTGGCCTGCCAAAGGTCAGGGAATGGCCATATGAATACAAGGCAGTATTTTCGCCAGTCGACGTGATTGAGGAGTACACCCGTCCGGCACGATACATCGAAAACGGGCATATGGTTACCCGTCCGGCACTTTCCGATCCTGAACTTATCAACTTTGACGGAATTGGGACGCTGGAGGCCTTTAACAGCGATGGCTTGCGTTCACTGGCTGATACCATCGACTGTCCCAATATGATCGAGAAAACACTGCGTTATAAAGGACACATTGATAAAATGGCTGTTTTACGCGAGACAGGATTTTTCAGCAAGGAACCCATCAAGATCAATGGGATGATGATCAGCCCACTGGATTTTACCTCGAAACTCCTGTTCCCAAAATGGAAACTCAAAAAAGGGGAGGTAGATATCACCGTGATGCGTGTGATCGTTGAGGGCGAAAAAAGCGGAAAATCCTATCGCTATACGTATGATTTGTTTGATACCCTGGATCCCCAAACCGGTGTCCATTCCATGGCCCGTACCACAGGATATACGGCTACCATGGCGGTGCGCATGATTGCCGCCGGCTTATATGACAAGAAAGGCGTTTCAGCGCCCGAGTTTGTGGGAAAGAACAAAAAATGTGTTGATTTTATCCTGAATGGACTGGCTGAGCGGGGCGTGGTTTACAGGGAAGGGATAGTGGAGTTGGGATAGATATGATTTTATGCTCCAAAGGAGTATTTTGGACAACATTCTACATTTCGATATTTATTATTACCATTGAGGCTTATTCACTAAAAAATTTAGACGCAGGTTTGCGCGGATTTGTTATGATAAGAATTGGATTTGATATCATGCCATGGGCATCCCAATGAGGGAAGTCAGATGTGTGATTTAAGATTGTATGCCTCCGGATAATCAGAAGTGTATAGATCAGGTTAGGCTCTTAGAATGTCATTATTGATAACATGTTAATGATGTTTGTTTTTCCAGAATTCATTATTTTTTTGTCATCCGTTAATT
>JABMQA010001236.1 GCA_013203545.1 Bacteroidota bacterium | reverse complement strand
GTCTACAAGACTGACCTTTTCGTATGAAATTACAAACAAGAAGATCAACAAAATTGAGATGCACATTGATGATATTGCGGTTCGTATCAGTCACAATTATTGGGAACATTATGTTGTTCTTGACAAGGATTTGGAATGTTTTCATGGCCCCGGGATTTATAACCTGAGATTAGATATTTTTACAAATTCCGGAACCGGCAGCATAGCTGATCTTGCCGGCTCTGAAGGGTATCTCTACCGCAAAGAATGTATACTGGTAATGGTGGATTGGCTAGCGATGCCGCAAATTAATGCAATACAGTATAAAGACGGCCTGATTGAGATTATTTGGGATGAATACAAGGGGGAGGATTTTCAATCTTATACTCTCAAGAAATATAACTATATAGCCGATGGAAAACCAACAACATTCTTTACCCCAATTACCAATAAGGCTCAGTATTCAATAAATGACAATACCTATGTTGGAGAGGCAGTTTTCTTTCAGTTGGATACAAAAATCGACGGGCATTCAAATTTAAGCGATCCGTTTGAGATGCCTAAGGATATACCTCAAATTCATCTCGAAAAAATTAATAGTGGAGCCAGTTTTAAATACACCTGGAATAAAACAAAATACCATAAGAATTTTGCCGGATACAAGCTTTCGTTATTTCAAGATCCCATAAATTTTCCACCAAAGTATTATGAAATAACCACACTTCAGGGCATTAACGATACCGTGTATATCTATGAAGGCGTTAAAATTGGAGAAAAGGTTGATTTTCTGCTTACAATTGTACCGCAATATACTCACACATTGTATAACTCATATTTTGCTCAGGTAGAATTTTTTTCAACAAACAACCAGGGCTTTATCGGTGAGAGCTTCCCGGTTTACTATCAAATAAAAACGCCGGTTGGTCCATTGCAATATTTTAAAGATGTTACAGAATTCAAAATAAAAACTTACGACCCTGTTAACAATTCTCTGGATAGCATTACAACTCCAGCGTTTAATTACTACAACTTTGATGTATCAGCCAATTCGAAGTATATGCTGGCCCACACTTCCGTAATTTCTGTTGTGTTGTTTGATATGCAAAATCATACTTACGAAATTATTGAGTGCAGCGATATTATAGGGCACAATCAACAATTCAACACAATGGGCATATCTGATAACGGAATTGGAGCAATTTATGAAGGAGGAAAAATTTATGTTTATGACTTTATTAACAAAAATATATTAGCAACAAGGGATTTCGGAACGCCACCAGAGATAACAGTTTCATCTGATGGCCAATACCTGGCTACGGAACTATATGGTAAACACAGGGTTTGGAAGGTGGAGAATAATACTCTTACACTGATGCTGCAAAACGAACAATGGAATACCACATTTATGTATCTTAATTTTAATCCTTTAAATGATGAAGAGTTACTAGTTTATTCTGATCATACTCTGCATTATGTAAATCGTCCTGATATGATCATAGAACAATCCATACCAATGACTTTACAGTATGTGACGAATATGGATTTTAATGAGGGAATGATATTGGGTATCACTGAGGATGATTTGTTGACTGTGTGTGATATAAACAGTGGAGAAGTATTATGGCAGTGGCCAAAAGTTGAATACGCCGGGGGATTTTACTTGTTCCATCGTCAAATAACATGTCAGGATGGCTACCGGTTTGGAATTGATTAACACTGTGAATATGAAAAAAAGCTTTGTGCTTCTGATTATTTTTATGATTGCATCTCCGATGCTTGCACAGCCTTTTAGACTAGGGGTGGGTATGGGATGGGCATCATACAATATGCATAAATTGAAAGAATTGAATGAAGCACTTCTCAAATCCTTTCCTGTTGAAGCGAAAATTACTGATTCATTCCCGCCATGGTTAATGTATAGCCTTCAAAGCTCATATTCCAAAAATCCGCGAGTGAAGATGGGGCTTCAGTATTCTTTCAACTCATCCGGATCAAGGATCAGTTCAACGGATTATTCTGGTGAAATCCACCTCGACCAGATAATTAATGGTCACTCATTGGGTGCCGGTTTTTGGTATGGCCTTTTTCAGGAAAAGAAACTCTCAGTAAATCTGGGCATTGAAGCAGGGGCAACCTATTCGTTGCATAAAATCAGGGAAATCACCATTATTCAGGATGCAGGTAAATATGTAGAGACTACCAAATTCCACTCTA
The DNA here is from genome assembly GCA_013203545.1 of Bacteroidota bacterium. Taxonomy (GTDB): domain Bacteria; phylum Bacteroidota; class Bacteroidia; order Bacteroidales; family 4484-276; genus JABMQA01. Next base: position 565 of record JABMQA010001236.1, on the reverse strand, counting down.
TCGGGTTTTTTGCGATGCCGGAAATGGAATTTATTTACCATAAGACTCCTTTTCACATTGGATTAATAATAGGGCCGAGTATCAACTTTGATGGCGATTTAATTTATGGGCGCAAACAAGGCAAGCTTGTTAATCCAAATACAAGAGAAAATGTCCAGGCTGATTGGACCGGGGTAAGGATTGTGTTAAGTTTGTGGTATACACTGAAAAAGAAAAACAGGGATAGTGGTGGAGCAATACTAGGTACCTATTGAGGTTTTATTAAATTTAAGCAGTACAGATAAAATTCTCATTTTCATTCCAAAAATCACCTTAGGTGATCAAGGCCGTTTCTATAAAAAACAATATCTTTAGAACAGTATCATAGCCCATTGTTCATAAAATCTCTCGCAAAGCTATGATCCTGATTTTAAGGTGGCAAAGAATACGTAAATTGAAAATACGTGGTTTAAACACCTTACAATCCCTCACCTTCAAACTTCAATTCTTTTTCGGTGCCATTGTTTTGCGCATTGAAAAACCAGGTAAATCCAAGGTAGATTACGGCGCCTTTACGGTTGTATTT
>JABMQA010001235.1 GCA_013203545.1 Bacteroidota bacterium | reverse complement strand
GAGTGGAAAGGTTTAAATGATCATGGAAACCCGGTAAACTCAGGTATTTATTTCTATAACCTTCAAACAGGGAATTTCATCAAAACATTGAAATTGTTATTGTTAAAGTAATTTGTAACTTTTTTATGATTATGTTTAAAAACCCCTTCACCTTCAATTGGAGAATTTCTCTGGACCGAAACCAGCTACCTCCCCACAAAGTTAACTGGCCTTGACTAGTCTTTCAGGGCTGAAGAACCTTGGCCGGTTTCGATAAATGTATCAGTCATAACCCAAAAATGATGCTTTCAAAAATGCTAATGATCCATTTGTGGGATATGCACAATCATCTGCATTTTGTCAACAGGTCAAAAAACGTATCCCTAAAAGTTTTAGTTTCGCCTTTTCAAAAATCATAAAAAACTATTTCTATGGGAGGCTTTTTTGGTACAATTTCAAAATCAGATTGTGTAAACGACCTTTATTATGGAACCGACTACAACTCTCACCTGGGAACCAAACGGGGAGGAATGGCAGTTTCAAATTCCACGGGCTTCGTTCGTGCTATTCACAATATCGAGAGCTCCTATTTCAGAACCAAGTTTGAATCCGACCTTCACAAATTTCATGGCAACAGCGGCATCGGTGTTATCAGTGATACGGAAAGCCAGCCCATCCTCATTAACTCCCACCTGGGTGAATTTGCCATTGTTTCGGTGAGTAAAATCAACAATATCGACGAACTCACCCAAAGAGCCTTAAAACAATACCGCCACTTCTCCGAAACCAGTACCGGCGAAACAAATCCATCGGAACTGATAGCCATGCTGATCGATGAGAAACATTCGTTTGAAGAGGGCATCGAAAATGTGTTTGAAACAATAAAGGGATCCTGTTCACTGCTCATACTTACAAAAAAAGGCCTCTATGCGGCACGGGACAAACTGGGCAGAACGCCGGTCACCCTTGGGAAAAAGGAAGGCGCATTCGCGGTAAGCTCCGAATCATCATCCTTCGATAACCTTGGTTTTAAGATAGAGAAAGCCCTGGGGCCGGGAGAGATTCTTTATATTACCGCCGATGGGGTTGAACAGCGCCGGCAACCCAATAAGCAGATGCAGGTTTGTGCGTTCCTGTGGGTTTATTATGGGTATCCAAGCTCTGAATACGAAGGCATTAATGTGGAAGAAAGCAGGTACCGTTGCGGAGCTGCCCTGGCAAGAAAGGATGACATCGAAATCGACTTTGTCTCCGGTATCCCTGACTCCGGGATTGCCCATGCTATAGGCTACTCCAACGAAAAACAGATTCCATACAAACGGGCCTATGTAAAATATACACCCACCTGGCCGCGAAGTTTTATGCCACAAAACCAGGAGGTTCGCGACCTGGTTGCAAAAATGAAGCTGATACCCGTTAAATCAATCATTAAGGATAAAAAAATTGCTTTCTGCGATGATTCCATTGTAAGGGGAACACAACTGCAGGACACTGTAAAAAATCTTTATGATTATGGTGCTGTGGAATTACACATTCGCGCGGCCTGTCCCACATTGATCTTTCCCTGCGAATTTCTGAATTTCTCCCGTTCACGTTCCACCCTCGATCTGGCAGGACGGAAAGCCATAAAAGAAATTGAAGGAGTCGAGGATAAGCACCTGGAAGAATATGCCATACCGGGAACAGACAGGTATTACGCCATGATTGATAAAATCAGGGAAAAGATCGGCGCAACTACGCTTCAATTCCAGCATCTGGATGACCTGGTTGAAGCCATCGGCCTGCCAAAAGAAAAATTGTGTACCCATTGCTGGGACGGGTCGAGCTACTTTTAATGGTGCTAACGTGACAACATGGACTCCGAATTCTGGGCAGGGTTAAACCTTGGTCTGGCACTCAGCAGCAACCTGGATAAGTGGGCCATCACGGCAGAAGTTGGTTTACTCAAGCATACCGAATACTTTGAGGAAGGAACCATGTGGAATTTTGTGCCATAGGCATGCCTTCGGCAGAGTTGGGAGTTTCATGGAATATTTCGACAGGAGGTAAAAATGAGGGGAAATAAGGCATTCCATTTGTAGAAATCTGTCGTTTTATCCGTGCTGATTTTATAGGTTGGGTGCACGACAAATGTCCCTGATAAGGGCAAATGTCTTTTAGATAAACCTATACTTAAGCGGCAGCGCCGCGCAATATTTATAGTAGGATTTAAACCCATCATAATCCGCAAGGTGCAGAGCACCGTGATATTCATAACCAGCTTTAATATTTCGGCGCGCTGCACCTGAATTAACTCACGCGTAATGCTTTTCTATAAATATTCCCGGTGCGCTGCACCTGCCCGTTTTGGTGAATTTACAAATAATTTTAGAGTTGAAATTTCGAAAAGCATCATATTGTACCAATAAAACCTCAAAGATTCATAAGGAGGAAAATTTGTCGTGCACCCAATAGCTTAATAAAAATTTAATTCCTTTTTTTTTAGTAATTTGTAATGGACTGCTACTATGTTCGTCTCACAAATAATAAATTCATACACACACATGAAACTTTTATTATCTGTTCTGGTAACCGTCTGTTTATTCGGGCAATCAATAGCTCAGATTGGTGATAATTCAAAAAAGAATTGCCTTAAACAAAAGCTGACCCTGATTCAACCAACCAATATACTTCATGATGGATTTCCTGAAATGGAAATCCTAGCTGATACATCACAAATCTATAAATCGGCCTCCGAGATCATTAACCGGTCAATTTTAATAGAATTTGTTGATCTCTATTACCACGTGCAACACTATTTGAAAAATACCGGAAAAATCGATGAAACTGAACCGGCATACCTTGCTTTAACTCAAAACCAGGGAGGATATGCACGTAAAGGGTTTGTGATACATATTGATGATACACTGCTTTACAAAAAAGAAACACCCTATGTTGATATTGTAACTTCGAGTATCCGGTCAGGTTCTGACCGCTTAATGTCCTTTACCCAGTTGTACCCGCACGAATTAAGTCATGTATTATATCGTTTGCTTTCGGCTGACACTGCACAACCGAATTCAAAAAGTGTGGATATGCATTATTTTTCGATCATTACAGATTATAGTACAGCTTTCAATGAAGGATTTGCCGAACATCTGGAAAACCTTGCACGAATTTATGAACCCGATACCATCATAAAAAATGGAATCAACAGGGATATCTGGAAAATTGGAATGGAATCCAAAAGAAAAATAACAGGCTTTGAAAATGATTATAGATATCCATGCCGGTTGGGATTTTATAAGGCAGGAATGCTATTGTGGTACCAACAATATGAAGACTTCAAACGCTATGATCATTCCGTTAGCGGGAGCATAAAATATTTAAACAGTACTTTATCCGTTTCCAACCCGGAAGACCGACTGACATTCAGAAATTCGGGTGTTAAAATGGATACCACCCAATTGAGGAACCAGGTGCAACAGCTGAAAACAGAAGGTTGGATTAGCTCCTTTTTTACACAACTTTCAACAGGTAAATTGGGTGAGGTTTATTATCCGTCAGAGGTCTACAAACAATTCATGGAAGATACAACCGTAGATTTCGTGCCTGCAAAAACATTCAAACCCTATCAAAACCAATTGCTAAAATATTTCATGGTGATGGAAGGATTTGTTCGGGTGAACTCCAGTGAATCCGCTCAATTTATCGATTTCTTTGAAGGGTATAAGCAATTGTTCCCTGAAGAAAAGGATGAACTGGAAAAGGTTTATTTAGATGTTTCAGGATTAACTTATAATAGAAATCTACCACCTGAAATCTGGCTGATGGTCAAGGATTATGACCACCGTTTGTTGGCAATCGACCCATTTGGGGCAATTACTGTACCTGTATATACCTTTGATCTGAATGCTGCCGAAGTTGATGATTTGTTATCAATAAAAGAAATTTCAAGTGGTGAAGCTGAAAATATTATCGCCTTCCGGCGTGAAAAGGGTTACTTCCGGAATTTAACAGATATTCGAAAAATCCCGGGATTATCTCAACATACTGGCGATGTCATCATGAATCATAATTTCGACGAAGGCTATTTTGACCAACTTAAAGAGCCAAAGCTTAATATTCAGGCTGTGATCATTGCACCTGTATTACATCTCCTCAAGTTTAGCGCTTTATATTTTATCATCATTTTAGGAATCCTCTATTTTGCATTTTATAGAAAATCCCGGAGATCCATAAAAAAACGAATTACTTTTATGATAGGATGGTATGCCTACTGGTTGTTGATTGCTGTAATTGGCCTGGTGGTTTCTTTAACCTTTAATTCTCCAATTTGGATGATACTTTTGTTGATGTCGATCCTAATTGCTTTTACCTTCATCCTTTTCAGGAAAAACAAAACGAAGCAAAAATTATGGCTTGTTGCTAATCTGATGATTGGAATATTAATTGGTTTGTCATTGTTTTAACAGGTTGATTT
>JABMQA010001234.1 GCA_013203545.1 Bacteroidota bacterium | reverse complement strand
TTTAAAAACAGATATCCGAACAATATCAAAATAAGTGTCCAGAAAATCTTATAAACTGAAATGAGTTCGAATACGCCATCCGGTCGTTTTACCAGGCCCTTCCCGGTTTTTGATATGAGTTCCTCCATGGTATTTCCGGTTGAGTCAGTATTGGCCGGGATATTCTGGTTTACCACGGAATGGTTTTCAGGTTGGGTTATTTTGCTTGTAGGGTCAGTTTGTCCGGTTACCTGCCGGAGCATAATGAAAATCAGGCTTAAAACACTTATTATGATTATTCTTTTCATTTGCGTATCTGCCGTTAAATTAGAATATAAAATTTTTGGAATACAACAGGTTAACCACTTGCCTGAAAATGATCGGGTTAATATTATATTTTTCTTTCGGACGGATCAGTAAACCTTTTTCAAACATCGGAATGACCAGATTTCTACCGGCTTGCTCATCGAGGTTAAACAATTCGATAAACTCCCCAAGGGTAAGTCCGTCATGTATCAGCACGGATTGAAAAACAAACAGGTATTCACTCGAAATGTCTTTCACAAAAGAAAAATCGATTTCCTTAATCCCGCCAATTATGATGGTATCATCGGTGACCTCACGCGTTGACCGTAGCCAGTATAATTGTGCCAGGCTGATATTTCCGTTGGATATGTTGGTAAGATTGCTGAAAAAATCATTCCGACGGAGTTCCTGTATTTCTTTTTCGCTAAGTTTTCCGGAGGCTTTTTTAGCTGTATCTTCATCCTTGTCATCAAAAAAGATTTTATACCCACTGAGCCTGTTTCTGGTAAAAATGATATCTTCGATGGTATCCTGATCCAGCTTACTTAAAAATATTTCATGGATATAATGATCTGAAATATGGATTGTTTTATCCAGAAAATCCCATGAATGTTTGGTATAGGATCCAACCCAGAATACATTTTTGGTGGTATTGGCCATCAAATCAAAAAGCATTTTATGACATTCGAAACCACCAATTTTTTTCAGAAACATATGGTGAAGGTTTTCAAGAACGATGATTTTGTAATCTGATTGACTGTTCAAAAATTCAATAATATCGCTATTGGAATCAATATTTTCAGTTTTAAACACTTCAGAAAAAAAAGAAAAATAATCTTCCAGTGTAAACACTTTTTTACTCAGGGTAATCCGGATGATCTGATGGCTGGTTGAGAGGTTATTCAGAAAATAATTCAGAAAAGATGTAATACCACTACCTTTCTCACCAATGATGGCTGTGGTCACAAAGCGGTCCTTTTGCCAGTCATGGAAAACTGTCGATAATGTATTGAGTTCATTTTCGCGGTTTACAAAAAACCGGTCCTCGTTGGAAGGTTGTAGTTGGTAAAGCCGCTGATAAACAAAAGGGAGCTTTTTTAGGGATGCTTCCGTTTCGGTGATAAAATCGGAAATTTCGTGAGAAATTTTACTACTGACAGAAGTAATGCCCATACGGGTTTTAACAAAATTATAAAAATCACTGGTACCCACATAACTACTTCTAATGGCTTGTGCTACCCTGGGAAATAAATTTTTAATATATAAACCGCCCTCCCTGCGTATCCTGCGCGAACGCTCGATGGCCCTAATGCGGGCAATCCTCATGTTTAATTCAAAAATATTATCCGTATTCTTCAGCTTCTGAATTTCTGAGTTGAACTCATCAATGGCAATTTTAACCTTTAGCAGTGGCTCCGATTTAATAGCCTCTACAAGTAATCTAACCTCTTCCAATTGGTTAAGTACACGATCGTATCCTGTAATGGCAATGCCGGCCGTGTTTTTTGCAGAACTCTTTTTTTGTTCCATTGCCAGAAGTGCAGATTCAAGGCTAAAATCACTAACCGTTCCCAACGTCAGCAACTTCAGCCGCGATATCTCCAAATGATTGTTAACAAAATCCTTGATTTCATCGAGTTTCTCATCGAAGTGCGGCAAAGCTTCAAAGTTGAGCAATTCCCTGGGTGAAATCCAGTCGATTTCCGAATCGCGAACCCCCCGCTGGTAATTTCTGCTTTTTAAAAATCCACGCTTATCCGAGATCTTCTCCACATGGTTTAGCGTTCTGGATTTGAGCTTTTCGATATCATCAACAAAACTACCTGTTAATTTCTCAACGGTCTGGGCTAAAATTTCGTCAATAAATATTTCGTTAACCCGCCTTCGTTCTTCACCCAAAGCAATTCTAATTTGCTTTACCGAATCAGTTACTTCTGAAATATTTTGCTTTGACCCATCAATAAATTCTTTTAGCTGCTGAAAATTTACAGAAAGGTTCTTTGCAATAAAATCATCAATTTTATGCTGAAGTTTATAGTACTCTTCATATACCGAGTAGTAAAGGTGGGAAATCTCTAAATCCACACTCCAGTCATCATACAAGGTACTGAGCGTATTGTTCCACCTTATGATCTCCCTTTCGTATTGTGCTATTACCGTATCAAGCCTTGCGTTAACCTTAGCCGGGCCAAATCTCTTTACAGGCAGATCCAGCGAGTCAACCTGACCGAATTGTTGGTCGAACAACACAAAAACATCTTCTAACGATTCCTGCAAAATTTGATGGATAAGCTCTTTTAATCTCTCATTTTCATTCTGAAATGTTTCAACAGAGATCGCTGCGGGTTCAGATTCACCCTCTGGTGTGGTTTCAGCATGGCCGGATATCATCATTTGAGTCCATGCTTCATGCAATTCGTCCAAATCCCATATTTTCACAAGCACATTGCTATATCCCTTCATCAATACCGATACCTGGTCAAAGGCCCTCTCAGTAAATCCTGTAACACATAAATCTATTGCCATATTACGGAAAGGCACAGTCCGGTTTCGCTCCCTGACCAATTCCTGCATGGGTTTCCGAAATACGCTCCTGAAAAGATTAATGGCCTTTTTCAGATACAGTTTCAACAAAAACCTGCCATTAAAAAGCAATTTGCCAGTAATAAGCCGTAAGCCATCATCTTTGGAAACAGGATATTTTCTTACGGTTTCACGAAAAAGGATATTTTCCTCCAGCATATTGATTTCCGTCTGGGCCCTTTCGATGAATGTATTCATCAGGGTATCCGGTCCTTTTTTAGCAATACTATCAATTTGTCTATCTAAAAGTTCGAGCAGGTTTTTTTTGAAAGACCGTCTTCCTTGAACCCATTCATACAACCCCTCAGGTTCCGGATATGTTTTTCCATCACTCCCCGGCAGTTTTCCTACACGATTTTGATACGCAGTTACAAATCGGTTAAGCTCAGCGATTCTGTCGTCGAAATACTGTAAAAATGTTTTCTTCAACTCCTTGTCGAACAACGTAGCAAGTACCTGCACCTCCCGGTGACTGAATTTAGTTTCTTTTGACATTATAATTTCATTAAAACCATTTTCGGCGTTTCATAAAAATGTACATCCCTATCCCGGAAACTAACATTACAAAAAGCAGCAAAGGGTAAGCCCAGGCGATCTTCAATTCGGGCATGTTTTCGAAATTCATCCCGTAAATACCGGCCAGAAATGTGAGCGGAATAAAAATGGTCGCAATCATGGTCAGCGTTTTCATCACACTGTTCATCCGGTTGGATACGTTGGCCATTTGTATTTCCATAAGGCCGGTTATGGTTTCACGGAAACCTTCGATCAGTTGCACCAGCTGGATTAAATGATCATTGGTATCGGAAAGGAATTTCAGGGTGTTCTTTTTTACAAATTTATTCTCGTCCTTTAGTAATGACCTGATGGCATCACTTACAGGGAATATGTTTTTTTTCAGATAAAAAAGTTCCTTTTTCTTAGCCTGAATCTCATGAACCATGTCCACAACAGGATTGGAAATCAACTCATCCTCTATTTCTTCCAGGCCTTGTTCAAGATGCCCGAACATAACGAAATAATGGTCAACAATAATATCTACCAGCCGGTAAAACAGGTAATCACATTTCCGTTGCCTGATTTTTCCAATGGCCTGTCCGATTCGCGCAATAAACGGGTCAAAAATATCTGTTTTATTCTCTGAAAAAGATTGTAAATAGTTATGCCACAATACAAAGCTCATGTGATTCTTGATAACAGTACCATTTGTTTAGGCGGGATGATGTAT
>JABMQA010001233.1 GCA_013203545.1 Bacteroidota bacterium | reverse complement strand
GATGGAAAGGACTCGATGTATGTTAGCGGATCCGATTCGTTGAAATTTGCCATGCGGTTGTACACCGATTATAGTGATGGCACAACTGATCAGGGTAGTTATATCGAATATGTGTACACCCTTTTTGGTGACAACTATATGATGGATTATGACCTGAACCTGGTTGGCATGAACAGGGTTATTGATGCCGGGACCAGCTATTTGGATCTTACCTGGGAGACAGATTTACAGCGGCAGGAAAAAAGCCTGGATAACGAAAGGAATGAATCGACTGTCTATTACAAGTATTACCAGGAGGATGTGGATTATTTATCTGAGAGGAAAGACGCTGAAGAATCCCTGAAAACCGACGTTAAATGGCTCTCATTTAAGACCAGGTTTTTCCTGTCTACCATTATTGCAAAGACTGCTTTTACAAATGCAGATATCAAGAGTTTTACAGATGAGCGGATTACCGGCGAACACTACCTTAAATCCGTGTCGGCTTTAATAGGCATACCCTTTCAAAATTCACCTTCCCAGGAATTTGCCATGTCGTTTTATTTCGGCCCCAACAAATACCGGACACTAAGAAAATACCACCTGGATTTGGAGAAACAGGTACCGCTTGGGTGGAGCTTTTTCCTTCTGGCATGGATCAACATTTATGCTGTTATTCCGGTATTCGACTGGCTTGGGGGATATGGATGGAATTATGGTATCGTAATACTTATCCTAACTATCTTATTAAAGATAGTACTCTTTCCGATTGCCTACAAAACCTATAAGTCATCGGCCAAGATGCGGGTTTTAAAACCGGAGATAGAGGAAATTACCAAAAAATTCACCAAGAAGGAGGATGCCATGAAAAAGCAGCAGGCTACCATGGCGCTTTATAAAAAGGCCGGGGTGAACCCGATGGCAGGATGCCTGCCGATGTTGCTGCAGTTCCCGATATTGATCGCTATGTTCAGGTTTTTCCCGTCCTCCATCGAGTTGCGGCAACAGTCGTTTTTATGGGCTCACGATCTTTCGAGCTACGATTCAATCCTGAACCTTCCTTTTGATATTCCGTTCTACGGCGACCATGTGAGTCTCTTTACCTTGCTGATGACCGTTTCGACGATATTCTACACCAAGATCAACAACGACATGATGGGATCGGCAAGCACACAAATGCCTGGCATGAAAACCATGATGTACATCATGCCGGTGATGTTCCTTGGAATTTTTAACAATTACGCGTCAGGCCTCAGTTACTATTACCTGCTTGCCAACCTTATCACCTTTGCACAGATGTGGCTCATCAGGCGCACCATCGATGAAGGTAAAATACTCAGGCAAATACAACTTCACAAGAGTAAACCGGTAAAGAAAAAATCGGGATTCCAGAAACGGCTTGAAGATATGGCGAAACAGCGGGGGGTTAACCCGAATCAGGTTAAGAAGAAGAAATAGTCTACCTAAAAACCTGACAGGTTTGACAAACCTGTCAGGTTTATGTTTTAATGCCCACTAATTATTTGCGACAATCGATTGAATCATCAAGCAATTGATCTATGGAGGATGAAAGAATTATATATAGTTTTTTACTTTGACTTTCGCGAACCTTTTAAAGTAAACTTCACCGGCATATTGTACCTCACACACACGTCCTCACCTCTTATTGTACCCGGAGTCCACTTTGGGAAAGCTAAAATAATCCTTATCGCTTCTTCATCCAATAAAGGATCAACCTGTTTAGAAATAATTCATCATTATTATCAATCAAACCATATAGTGTATCCTTCCTTACCATGGCAAAACCCTGGTTAAAAGAACTTGCATAATTATAGATGTTTGAAAACAATGAATAATCCCTCAAAGTTTATGAAAACCCTTCTGACTCATTCTGTTGATCATGGTACAATAATTGAAGTTTTTGGCCATCCAGCACTCCACTCCTATCTCAACAGTTGTAGAATAGGTGCCCCATCACGTGCATCGAACATCGGATTCCCACAAAAGCAATTCTTCTCATATCGAATTTCTTTTAGCAAATTTAGGAAAATAAAAAAGGGACAAGTATCAGCTCACCCCTTTTTCAAAATATTATGAAATTTTTGTATTTCCTACCTGATCACCAATTTCTCGCTATATATTTTATTATCAACATTCAGCTTTACAAAATAAATCCCCTTCGCCAGGTACCTGAAATCGAAACTTTTGCCCTGATCGGAGATATCACTTGAAATCTTCTCAGTAAAAATCACTGCTCCCCCACTATTCAAAATTTCCAGTATTGAACCCTGCTGCATTAGTTGAGATTGAACGGAAAACAGACCAGTGG
>JABMQA010001232.1 GCA_013203545.1 Bacteroidota bacterium | reverse complement strand
TCAGGTCCTCCTATGTCGGACTCTAACAGGTCATCAATCAATTTAACCTGACAGAGTCACCAGACCTGTCAGAGTTAATTTAACAATTTCCCAATTTTTCATAAGGATTGCCAACCTTCTCCGCTTATCCTTCCATGACAGGTTTTTCTTCGCTTTCATCCAACCCTCCATCATTACATCCTTCCAACTTCCCTTTACTCTACTTTTCCGCCTTCGCTATCCACCGCATGTCCGCCATCGCAATAGGTCAACCCAATGGGACGATGCCGGTTGCTATTCTATTTACTTGATGTCTATCGGGACTCCGATACTCAGTTACTCCATTCTTCCATCATTCCATCACTCCATCCTTCCAACTTCCCTTTCCTCTACTTTTCCGCCTTCGTTATCCACCGCATGTCCGCCAACGCAATAGGCCAACCCAAAGGGACGATGCCGGTTGCTATGCTATTCACTTGATGTCTATCGGAACCCCAATACGCCGTTACTCCATTCTCTCATCACTCCATTACTCCATCACTCCATTACCCCAATCTCCCCTGCTTAATCCTCTTCAAACAATTTGTCCTTGGATACTTTTTCAACCAGGTCGCCGTTTTTGAGTGTCCTCGACACAGCTCTGTAGGGACCAATTATAATTTCCTGTCCCTCTTCAATGCCTTCTAAAATCTGAATAAAGGAATTATCCTGGATGCCGGATTTTACACTAACCATATCGGCAACGCCATCTTTAAATAAGAAAATATATTCTTTAATATCGGTATTTACCTCCTTATTTTCTTCTTCATTTTCACTGCGTTGATCCTGATCAACCCGCTGACGTACTGCTTTTCCGGTACTATCACTACGCGTTGTTACTGCCTGAATAGGGATCGTTAAAACATTACTCATTATTTCGGTTTGAATATCAACCGTGGTGGACATACCGGGCCTGAAAGGGGAATAGGACGGATTATCTTTGGGGATCAAATCTTCATATGAAAATTTTAAGATCCTTATCTTAACTTCGAAATTTGTAACCTGATCTGCGCTCACACCAGTAACATCGGCAGATGTAGCAATCTCAGTTACCAAACCTTTAAATTTTCTATTCAGGTATGCATCAACCTCAATAAGCGTAGTATCGCCTAGGTTTACCCTGACAATATCGTTCTCATTAACACTAACAACGGCTTCCATGGAATTGAGATTGGCTACCCGCATCAGTTCCGTACCTGCTGAAAACTGGGATGCACCGGCCACACGTTCACCCTTTTCGATGATGAGTTTCGAGACTGTTCCTGAACTTGGCGAATAAATCGCTGTTTTGGTAAGGTTTTCATTTGCTTCCTTCAACGAAGCTTTAGCGCTTGCTACCTGGTATTCAGCAGCTTTAACACTTTCACTGGCAGCATCTACTTCAGCCTCTGCCACCTGGTATTGGGCTCTGGCAGCGTCGTAATCCGCATCAGAGATCACCTTTTGATTCCAGAGTTTTTCGTTCCTTTCAAAAGAGAGCCTTGCGTTTGTAAATTGTGCCTGTGATTGAGCCAACCGGGCCCTGGAGTTGGCCAGGTTGGCCTTTTGTGATTGCAGGCTTGCTTCCATGCGCTCGTAGTTGGAAAGGTATATCTCAGGATCGATCTTGGCGAGAAGGTCCCCTTCTTTAACTTCGTCACCCTCCTTAACGCGCAGTTCCACAACTTCCCCTGAAATGTAGGGTGTAATCTTCACCTCTTTTTCAGGCTGTATCTTACCATTGGCTGATACAGTTTCAACAATAGTCCTATTTTCAACCAGTTCGGTTATCACCTTAATCCTGTCCTCCGATCCAATTACACCCTGACCCTTTAAAACGGCCAGGACTATTAAAACGACTACTACTGCACCAACAATCCAAATTAATTTTTTCTTTTTCATTATTCTAAATTTAATCATAAACGGAAAAAGCCGATTGCTTCAAAAACATTTCAAAAGTATAAAGAAAACCTGAAAAATAAAGAGAAAAGATATTTTAAACTATGAAGAAGCATTTCGATCCAAATAAAAAGCAGCCGGAAATAAAACCGGCTGCCAATAATAACAATTATTTCGTATTAACTTTTTGATTGGTATTTCTAATTGTTGAGCGTTAATGGTTTTCCCATATAAAAATCAAGAATTTTTGCCCTGAAGATATAATCATACTTTGCCCTGATCAACTCCGACTCAGCCGCAGTAAGCTGGGATTTGGATATGTTATAATCAACAGAATTTGAGAGGCCAACATTAAATTTTTGTTCCGTATATCTGAAGGATTCCTCAAAAGACGAAAGGGATTTCTGTGTAGCAGCATAGCTTTTATTTGCCGCCTTGGCATCGCTATAGGATTGTTCGATAACTTTTCTCAATGAATTTTTAGAAAGCTCCAGATTATATTCTGCATTAGCAGCATTGATTTTAGCACGTGCAATGTTGGAAGATGTTTGATAGCCGTTAAATATGGGGATATTCAAGCTCAAAGCAAGATACCTATTCTGATGGTCAGCAAACTGATCACCAAAATTTATCCCTTCCCAAATAACGGTAGAGTCAACCGGATTATAACCAATGGGCTTTTTAGACTGATCGGAATAGTTAGTTCCCCAGCCGGTTGAAAGGCTCAGTACCGGACTCATATTCCCTTTTGCAATGGACACACTTTTATAGGAACTCTCAACGTCAAGTTCTGAACTTTTAATGGAAGGTTGGTTCATCAGTGCAAATTCATAAACATCACTAACCTGTAAAATTTCCATCGTCAGCTCCATGTCCAGGTCAGGAACGATAATTTCAAAATCAGTATCAGCAGGTAAATCCAAAATCTGCAAAAGATCGAGATATGCCAGCTCAAGTGAATTTTCGTAATTGATTACAGAGATTTCTTCTGCTGCCCCCTGAGCCTGAATTTCAAGCAGACTTCCCCTTGCAAGTGTACCGGCTTCTACCATTTTGGAAGTGCGGTCGATTTGCTCCTGGGTGATATCAACCTGCTCGCGTGCCACCCGTAACAATTCTTTGTTAAATAAAATTGAGAGGTATGCCTGTGTCAACATCAGTGAAATATCATCCTTCATTTTATCGGCTGCATATTTACTTGACAGGAAATCGATCTTGCTTTTTTTGACCGTATTCAATTTCTGAAGGCCTGCAAACAACGTAATACTGGCATCAAGGTTAAAGCTGGCCTGCTTTGTTTCAATGTTGTTGTAAACATAATTTGTTTGATCAAGAACACGGCCCCAACTATATGAATAATTTACCCGCCCGTTTAAATCAGGCAGCATATCCAATTTACTTTGTAGCAGGTCAACTTCCGAGGCCTTAATATTCAATTCACTTTGCTTCACCTGGATGTTGTTTTCGATGGCATAGTTGATGCAATCCTCGAGGCTCCTGGTTCTGTTTTGGGCCTGAATACTGCCAATACCTGAAATCAGGAAAACGAAAAAAACTACGGTTAAAAAACATTTAAAGATTCTATTCTTTTTCATTTCTGTTGATTTAAATTGCTTCATCTTTTCTCTGCAAATATAGGTTTCTATTTCTTGAAGTTGGCGTGGCAATTACGAAAAGTATGCCATCTTTATAATTCCCTGTAAATGTAAAACTTAAGAGCTATGTATTAATGATAATCTGATTTTGTGTTCAGAAAAATACAACGAATGTCCATAACCGAACATGACAAATTGATTGGTTTTCATAAAAACCATGCATGTTTTTCGTTGTGATTGATTAATTTTACAAAAAAAATAAAATTTATTCAATTATGAAATATTTAACCGGCTTTATCCTGATTACAGCGCTTTTTTTGATTAAACCAATTTATTCACAAGAAAACTTTACACATCCGAAGCATACGTTTTCTTTTGACCGCACGCAAATTAGCGATACACTCGATGCAACCTATTACGAGATACACCTTAATGAAATTAATACCACGGCAAAAACAATTGATGCATTTACCATTGTTACCTTATTGTCGAAAGTTGACAACCTAACTGAAATCAAGCTGGAGTTACTGGATTTAACAGTTGATGAGGTTTTTGTTGACAATCAGCTGGTCAATGATTTCGAATATATTAACCCGTGGCTGATCATTCCGCTTTCATCGCCTGTAAATACTGGTGATGAAGTAATTGTTAAAGTCGCCTACCATGGAGAGCCGTTCCACGAAGACTGGGGTGGGTTTCATTTCAGCGGGTCATACGCATTTAATCTTGGCGTGGG
>JABMQA010001231.1 GCA_013203545.1 Bacteroidota bacterium | reverse complement strand
GCCCTGTGTTGTAGTAAATGTATTGCTGATTAGCTGTGGATCAGGGGCGTGGATTTCGAGAAATATTTCATCGGTGTATGTATTTTGTTGCCCGTCGGTAATGCTTAGTTCGAAGGCGGCAAGGTACTGGTCGGGTGTTTCGGTGCTTATGTTGATAACAAATGCTGTGGAACATGCTACTGTTTCAATTGAGCTTATATTACCAAATCCTGCCTGCGATTGTGTAACCGTGATGTACCCGTTGGGCGGCACAGGTTCAATATAAGAAAGAATGGCATTACCGCCTGTTGCTCCCAAAAGCCCGTTGTTGGTAAGCGACACAACCAGTTCGGCTGTTTCACCTGCATCTGTCAACCCATCGTTGTTTCCGTTGCTTGGAGCAACGGCATCGTCATCTACGGTTATTTGGGAGGCAAATAAATGAATGCCGGGGTTGTAAAACACTGCTATGGAGGTTTCTACCGGTAAGTAGTTTTTAGCTGATACTGTAACCAGGATATCATTTAGGTCATCCTCGGTATCCGGTGTGCAATTCATGTAAGCAGTAACTGGACTTCCTGTCCCTGTTACAGTTTGGCGGGCATATATTTCGCCTTCCCTGTAAAGGCAAACTTTTGCTTCCACACCTGCCGCGAGGTTATCTAAGCCCACCACAATGGTTTGCTCTCCGGTATAAATACTTGCAGGGACACTTACGATAAGCGGGTTTTGGGGGTCGGGGCTGTCGGTCCAAACATTTAATTCCGGATCGGAGGACATATTTAATGAAAAAAATTCGTACCTGTCAAGGTTATCATAATAATTATTGCTGTGATATTTTTCCTTAATAAAATTAAATGATCCACCAATGATATTATTGTCGTTATAAAGATGTTGAATAAAATACTGACAGTAATATGTTGGACTATAGATTAACCCAAAACGAGTGTATCCAATGTAAGTTATGCCCCCCTTTTCAGCATTAATAAAATGTTCGGAAATACTATTTTTATCCCAACCCATCGTACTACAATGGTTATTGTATAAAATTACACCCCTGTCGGAATTTGTCAGGTCATCCATATGGGTACGATTTAATGAACCCACACAGGCATTAAAAGAGGTGGCACCGCCATGCCCAAACCCGCTAATAATGTGGTAACTGGTGCCACTTGAAGAATTCATAGCATTTAATACATCTACATTGGTATTGTTATAGGGTGGTTTTTGGTACAATTTTGTAATGTTGCAGCTTGCCGGAAATTGGTCACCCACTTCGTCCATTCTCCAGCTCCATACATTGCCTTCGTCCTGCGAAAACAGCATTACATTGTTTTCATTTCCCTGGGAGGTTTTAATATATTCAAAAAACTTAGCCTTGAACCTGTTGAGTTCAATCAAGTCACCTTCAACAAGGTAATCCTCAACCGGAATACGGCCAATTTTTATATCGGGCAAGCGGTCAACTTCATCAAAATCTTCTCCAGGAAATTGTGTAGGAAGCCCAATATAGGAATAACTCCAGTCACTTTCTCCAAAAATAGCATCTCCATCGGCATTCCAGTTGCCTTCGAGGCAGGCAAAATACATATCGGCAGGGATAAATTCACCATTGGGTATTTTGGGGGCAAGCTCCCAGTAAGGGCCAAACCAGGCAAAACGAATGGGTATAATATCGCTGTCACCACCAAGCACCACGTATTGCACGCCCCAGTTCTGGTAGGCATCAATAATAAAATTCCTTATTTTTTCGGCCTGGTCCACACCCGGGTAATAATCGTAAATCCATTCAACGGTGCGTACCACGGCAGGCATCCCTTTGTGGGTTTTCCAGTCGGCAATCTCCTGGAAACCGTCTTTAAGGGTTTCGTTGGTGATGATTACATATTCAACCGCCTGCCCGTTAAAGTTTGGGAATTCATCCGGTGCAAATGCAGCCCCGGTAAATACATCAGTTTTCTCCAATTGAAAATATGTATCCACATCGGAGGGGTTTTTGGTAAATGCTTTAATCTCCTCTTTTAGTTTGATGTAGGAAGTGCTTAACATCCTGCGGGGTTTAACCGGGTTGTGGCTTGCATTTGCATAAACCAACTGGTATTGTATTTGGGTGGTTAAATACAGTTTTTGTGTTACCGG
>JABMQA010001230.1 GCA_013203545.1 Bacteroidota bacterium | reverse complement strand
CCTACCCTCGACAACAGCAACCCTGCCGGTGCCAATACATGGGGAGGCTATTGCTGGGGGTCTAAAAAGCTTGCAAACGGGGCGCTACCTACGCAACACGACCAGGCATCCAGTAACGCGATTTCAAGCAATACCTCCCATCAGGATACACCATAACCCAACTGGGTGAGGCCTGGGTGGTGGATGAAGAAAATGATGGTGCTTCTGGTGAGTATGTATTTACCAATAACCTGATTGTTGGACATGGTGTATGGAACGAAACCAACGAAGAATTTGATTACACATGGTATCATTTGCCTTTGGAAATCAATCCTGAAGATGGAATAAATGATGTTAAAGTTGCTTTTGCACCTGATGGTATGACCGGTTGGATTTGTGCCATGTCAGATCGGATTCCTGCGCTTCCGTACACATCCTACCATCCTATTTTGTTTAAAACCACCGATGGCGGGCAAACATGGGATGAAGAACCCATCGAGGTACAATTGGGTGGTGATGATGGATTGGAAGCTGTTTGGGAATTTATTTCCGACGAGGAGTTGGCAGCCTTTTTTGATCCCAACCCGGTTCCTCCCAGGGAAGAAATCATGTATTATATGGGCTACCACATGGACCTGGCCGTTGATGCATGGGGTAATCCGCACATATCAGGCGTAGTAGCTATAGCTGATCCGGATGGCAGTGGATGGTATCATTATGAAGGCGTTTTTGCCATGTTCCATATCTGGTCGCCCGATCAGGGTGAAACCTGGGATGCCTTTAACCTGGACAACCTTACAACCTTTGATGCCACCTGGACAGCAAGCAGTGGCAGCACGCTGTCGCAATATAACAGGCCTCAGGTAGCCACTACAAACGATGGCGCCATCGTATTCTTTTCATGGCTTGACACACGAATTACCGGAATTACGGACAATAGCCAGCCGGATATTTTCTTCAGGGAGTACTTTCCAACACAGCTTATACATGGCGAAGAGGTTGTAAACGTGACCGACCTCTCCAATGCGATGTGGAATGCCAGATGGGGTTGTATGTCGTACTATGTTTTCTCGGAGAATACCGGAGATGAATACAATTGCAATATTCCATTTGCCTACCAGGTTATGACAGATGATGATCCCGGTGCGGAAGTTCAATTTATGTATATTCCCGACTTCGATAGATCATATGTGATTACCAACATAGCTGATAACGAAGTTGAATCACTTACCTCCATGTCGCAAAACTTCCCCAATCCATGCAGGGATTTTACCCGGATCAATATTAATCTTGTTAAAAGCGAGGACATCAGTATTAAAGTTTATAATCTGACAGGCCAGAATGTGAAATCGTTTACTTTCAGGCGTCTCGGCAATGGCCCTCATCAATTAAGTATGGATGTTAAGGATTTGGTAAGCGGTGTTTATTTTTATACCCTTACGGCAGGTGAAAGTGAACAAACCAGGAAATTGATTATCAACTAACAATTAGGGACTTAATACAAAAGGCCGGCTATTATATTTATTGTAGCCGGCTTTTTTATTGATTTTAATTCACCTGCATACAAAAAATGCATATTTTTATCGTGAATTTTGCGATTTCAAATCAATACTAATTTACTAATCAAAAAAGAACATTTATGAAAAAACTTTTTACAATTATCCTGGTGATGTGTTTTACAGTGGGACTTATGGCGCAAACCAGGGTTTTACCACCAAAGGCATCCTTACTTTTAGAGGTAAAGGCCGATCATTCACAACAAGCTGATGGCATCAGCAATGCACAGTATCCGGGGCCGGTAAAATCGGCAAACTTGCTTCTTTCTGAGGCAGAGGTCGGAGAAACGTATTATGATTTGCAAACAAATGGTTCCCTGAATACCAGGATGTTTGTTTATCCCGACGGAACCATTGGAACCACCTGGTCCAAGGGGATGGAGATAGCTGGAAATTTCCCTGACCGTGGATCTGGGTATAATTATTTTAACGGAACTACGTGGCAGGATTGGCCTGAATTGCGCATTGAATCGCAAAGGTGTGGTTGGCCAACCTATGCTCCGCTGGGCACTGCAGGAGAAATTATTATTTCGCATAATGCTGTAGATGCCATGATTATCCTCCGCAGAGAGGTAAAAGGAGAGGGTGATTGGGTGGAAACATCCATTAGCGGCCCGGCAGGTAATGAAAAAGTGACCTGGCCTGCAATGGCCACCTTAGGGCCTGACCGTACATATGTGCACCTGTTGGGGATCATCAGAAATGATTATATGGGTCAACCTAACGCCCTGGGTTATTGGCGGTCGCTGGATGGCGCAGAATCCTGGGATGTTGAATATGAAATTCTGGATGGTGTGGGTGAAGACTATTACACCGAAATCACTGCAGACAATGTAGTGTGGGCCGAGCCCAAAAACGAAACGCTTGCTTTTGTTTGCGCTTCGGTGTGGCATGATATGTTTTTGATGAAATCTACCGATAACGGTGACAACTGGGATAAAACCATCATTTGGGAACACCCATATCAGTTTTACAACGATGAAACCATTTGCGACACCTTCTATTGTGTGGATTATTCAGCTGATATAACGCTTGATAATAGTGGAATGGCACATGTGGTGTTTGGCATCAACAGGGTTCGTAAGGATGTGGCCGGCACTTCATTCAATCTCTATCCTAAGGTTGATGGCATCGGCTACTGGAACGAAACCATGGATCCCTTTTCGGATGACCTGTATGCACTCAGCCCCTATGGCGATGGTGAGCTGATTGAAGATTATAACCTAATTGGATGGACACAGGATGTAAATAACGACGGTGAAATTACATTTATTACAGATCCTGGCTCTCCTATGTACTATCGAAACATGGGCCTTTCAACAAATCCGCAGATCATGAGTGATGAAGATGGCGTATTATACGTGTCCTATTCTTCAACTACAGAAACTTATGACAATACCATTTGGAATTACAAACATGTCTGGATGAGGGCTTCTCCAGACGGGGGTTATACCTGGGGCGATTTCCTGGATTTGAATGATGATATTATGCACATCTTTGATGAGTGTATTTATGCTCACATGTCGGAAACAAATAACGATGATGGGGTACACATGCTCTATAATGCAGACCTGGATCCCGGACTTGGGCAGAATGGTGACCACGACTTCCAGCAGAACCGCGAGGTTTATATAAATGTGGAAAAGGAAGAAATTGTTGGAACTCCTGCATATTTAGCATCAAAACCTGAGTTTGAGGTACAGCAGAATTATCCCAATCCTGCAAATGGGTTAACCTCGGTTCTGGTTCAGCTCCAACGGCCGGCAGAAATCGGGTTGGTTGTGAAAAACGCTATTGGACAGGCTGTCCATTCAATTCCTGCAAGAAATGTGAATGCAGGAACACACCATTTCCGGTTTGATGTGAGTCGTTTACCTACCGGTGTTTATTTTTACAGTGTTAGTATTGACAAGCAACTGGTAAGCAAAAAAATGATCGTTGAATAAGATAATTTTTTAACTATTAAAAATCCCTGACGTTGCTTTAAACAATGTCAGGGATTTTCTTTTTCATCCTTTGAGTAACTTTGTGCAGTCCTTATTCGCCTTTTTACATGGGCATTCTAATGGAAGTAGTTCAGGAAGTTGAATTTTATCACGAGTTACACGAAGGTGACACGAAGAACAGAGGGATCATAGGTTTTCACATACGGTTTTTTTCTATGTGATTATTCTACTGTGCCCTACTGTGCCTATGTGTTTCAAATCTTTTATCTAAATAATCACAATGCCTTTTGAAACAGCCCCTTGTTATTGATATCCCATTGCTGATGGTGGGAGTTTCATTGAATGGAATTAATATCCTACCTGCGATTATTTCTATTGTTTCGGTTATCATTTCTACTGTTTTTTGAAGGGCCTTTCTTTTTCGGGCGCTCTTCCATTTTATCAAAACGGTTGATATCCTCTTCTTCGATTGGCGAGGTTGAATATTCAACCTTTAGCTCCCGTTTCAGTGCGTAATCCTCGAGTTGCTTCGGGAATATTCCTTTCTTGTTGTCGGAGATGATTTCGTTGACTTTATCAACAGAGAGGGCCATCAGGTTTGACTGATCGTTGAGATAAGCGTACCATAGCACCTTTTTAAACACATCTGATTTTTGATGAATTGCTTCACCGTTTTGTGTTTTCAGGATAATTTCAGGATTGGGAAAGTTTTTAAGCGCATCCAAATATACCGGGTTTTCATAGTTAAGGCAACATTTTAGCTTACCACATTGCCCGGCCAGTTTTTGTGGATTCAGGGATAGTTGCTGTGTCCTTGCCGTGTTTGTGGTAACAGAGCTAAAATTGGTTAGCCATGTTGAACAACACAATTCACGCCCACACGATCCAATACCCCCTAATCTTGCAGCTTCCTGTCGTACGCCAATCTGACGCATTTCAATTCGCACCTTAAACTGCTCCGCCATAACCTTGATTAGCTCCCTGAAATCCACACGCTCCTCGGCCGTATAGTAAAAAATAGCCTTGGTTTCATCCCCCTGGTATTCCACATCGTTAATTTTCATGCTTAAACTCAGGTTACGGGCAATGTTTCTCGACTTGAACTTAGCAGGTTCTTCCAGTTCAACTGCGTTGAGCCATTTTTCGATATCCGATAATCTTGCCCTTCGGTAAACTCGTTTGATGGTGTCCGAATTGATGTCAAATCCCCTTTTGTTCATTTGCAGTTTCACAATTTCCCCAGTAAGGGTAACTATGCCAATATCATGTCCGGGTGAAGCTTCAACGGCAACAACATCACCTTCCGCAAGTTTAAGGTCAGCAGTACACCTGAAGTACTCCTTTCGGCTGTTTTTAAAACGAACTTCAATGATTTCGAATTTCGGTTGATCTTCGGGCAATTCTATATCTTTTAACCAATCGAATGCATCCAGTTTACAACACCGGTGCTTAGCAATGTTGCTGTTATCGTGGTACAGCTGTGGAGGGTGACAACACCCCCTTGTCAGGAAAGCATTATTGTTGTTATTGGTGATATCCTGGGAATTATTTTCGTCCATCTTTACTGATTATCTTCTTTAAAATATAATGATTATTCCAACGTGCAAAGTTAATAAAATCTATGATGCAGGGTTTTCCGGCTTAATTTTTAAAAGCCTGGCTACGGTAAGCGACAGGTCGAGCATTACAATTCCGGTATTTGCGTTTCTTTCAATATGGTAAATGGCATTGTTGAATTCTTCTGAAAAGCGATGTCCATTGGTGTTGTGGATATATGGCGAAAATTTTGAAAAGAACCCTTCTTCTTCTTTTCTCACCACTATCACCTCATCGTTGGTATAGTTCATTACCAGACACTTTCTCAGAATTGACATCCCCATTAATAAAAAGCTTTTGATGTTTTCGCGGCTTTCGCGGGCAATCTGATCGCAAAATCCCATAAGCTTCGGGATATCGGGGGTCCAGCAAAGACGCATCCAGGTTACAAATTTTTCGAACTGCCCTTTTCTTTGATCACTTTGTTGTAACATCCTAACGGCCTCCTTAAAGCTACCGTTGGCCAGTGACAAAATGGATTGTGTATCATAATTGCCCATATCCAGTTTGGTTGCGCAGGCTTCAGCCAGTTGTTTATCCTCAATTTTCGGGATCTTCACCAATTGGGTCCTGGAGAGAATGGTAGGGATTATTTGATCGGTTTGTTGAGCAATGAGTAAAAACAGGGTTTTATCAGGTGGCTCTTCAAGGATTTTTAAAAGCTTTGGTGCAGCCTGGTAATTCAACTTTTCTATCATCCATATGATCATGACTTTATATTCCGACTCATAACTTGTGTAGTTCAACGTCCTGATTATTTCATTGCAATCATGTACATTGATACCTGCCTGTTTTCGCTCAATTTCAATTTTTTCATACCATTCGGATAATGAAACATAGTAATTGTTTCCGATCAAAAACTCACGCCACTGCTTGATAAACATTTTACTGACAGGCTTCTCCTTTATCGTTTTATTTGCAGCAACAGGATAAATGAAATGAAGGTCCGGATGTATCAGTTTGTTGTATTTTATACATGATTTACATACACCACATGAGTCAAGGGTTGTGAATTTATATTTATCCGTACAGTTAATGAATTGTGCATATGCAATTGCCAGCGCAAGTTTACCATGTCCCTCGCCACCAAAGAACAATTGTGCATGACTGATTCTGTTTTCCCGAATTGTCTGTAACAATTGTCCGACAATATGATCCTGACCAATAACGTCTTTAAACAGCATGTAAAATTTATTAAATTGTTTCTAAGCTACAGTTAAATTAACTACTAATTTTCACACTCAGGAAAAGTTATGGTTTTATTACTAAAAATTTTAACCCAATATGATCTTCCCGGGAGCATCACAGGAATGGTATTAATATTCATCGATGGCCAATAAATCCCTGAACCGGCAGCATCTTTTACAACTGTAATATTACCTATAATACCATAAAACAGATCCGTAGTAGCCACCTCACACTCCGATAAAACCGGTATCAGGTTCCATCCGCTATAAAGTTGAACGGTACGGTCATCAAAAGTGAATCCCGTTATTGGCAATTCACAACCGGCATTCACTTTAAATAAATACCCTGATTTTTCATTCCAGTCCCCGAGTGTATTAATGTCGAATTCAGGGTAATAATATCCGCTAAGGTTTTGCGCAAATTCAAGGTTACCTGTTATGGAGAGGCAAATGGATTCAAAATCCGGGCTTTCAGGTAAAAGGTATGATGAAACGCCATTCCATCCTTCTGATAGAGTGATGACCTGTTCCGCCATCCCGATGTTTATCATTACAGCATCCGATGGTATGCTTTCGCCCTGGTTATATACCGCGGTAACAAAATAGGTGTGCTGTCCCAATGGAACATTCCCATCCAAATAAATCAACCCCGGATGGATTGATGTGTTTACTTTAATGTCATCCCTGTAAATATTATAACCCAGCAAATCCCTGGATCCCGCATCCGGGGGATAAGCCGTTTTTTTTGTTTGCTCATATACCAATTGGAAAGAAGAATTTGCAGTAGCGGTAAAATCATTAATGGACGTCTGATCTGTTTTTGACTGATCAGGTTCTGGGGCGATGTATGTTTGTAAGTTCCAGTTGAAATCCAGGCCATAAGTTGTTGCTGTTTCCCATGTAACGCCATCAAAACTTAACATGTCCCCATAGCCTATCACCGCAGGGCCGGCATCGTATCCAACAGGGTTTACCCCTGGTAGCTGTCCTGATATTTCCATTCCAATCCAAAGATCAACTGTAACATCAACAGGAATGGAATTGGAAAGTTCCACGACATTCCATTGTCCAACATTAATATTTGAAATGGTTTGTGAATGCAATGCAGTTGAAGCATTTGGCCCTTTCCAGACATGTATTTTAAAGGTGGGTTGATCATCCAGGGGGAAAAATTGAACTTTTGTAATATACTGATCATCGTATTGCTCAAGATGGGAAGGTTCCCATTTTGCTGCCACCAGGAAGGAGCCCCCGCCCTGCAAGCCCAGTCCGCCGAAATTGTTACCTTCATCCCAATGCAACCAGTCATCCGGGGGTCCGTTGGGTGGCCCCCATGATAACTGGACATCATTTCCCAACACTGTCGCATGTAGATCAACCGGTGGGTATGTATTCATATCGGATGGGACAATTCCCAAAACTACCGCCTGATTGGATGTGAAGGAATAAGATCCGGGTGTTAGGTCAGAAAGATAAAAGTACCCATTGTAATACCCTCCCCATCCCCAGTTCATATGAAAATAGTTGGTACCGGAATATCCGTCACAAACCCACGCATGCCCACCTGACCCCTGTCCGCGGTAAATAACGGGCCTTTCAAGATCCAGTTCGCCCCTGAGCATGTTTTCCCAAACCTCGTTGGAATAACTGCTTTTGTTAACGTACGCGATACCTTCATCGTAATTAAAATAGGTTTCGAGTGCGGAAGCTGTTTCACCGGTATAAGCGCCTGAACCGTTTGGGCCATATTGCATGTTGACGGCCACCCCACAATGGTATAGGAGGGTAGCTACCGCGGTATTATTCGCGTTCAATTCCGACGGCATCGATTCCCAATCGTAGGTGGTATTGCCAAAATTAGCAGTTTGAGTACCGTATGGAGAGGCATAATATGAATGAGTGCCTGTTCCAACCACCGGAAAATCCCAATATTTCATAACCTGTCCCATAGCAACCGCAACGCACCCAACAGGCACATGACTACAATATCCATAGGGCGCTCCCGCATCATAAGGGCAAAGCTCGTTGTAATAACACGACTGATTCCAGTTGGTACCGATCAGAGGTGATATGGATCTCCCACCATCCAGTTGATATGGGGAGCCCAGTAAATCATCCCACATTTGCTGTATTCCAGGCGAAGGGTCCGGTGGCAAAGAATCAACCTGATAAATTTGTTTGGTATATAAAGCCAGCATTTCGATGAATGCAGGCGGAAAATTAGTGTCGTCCGCCAGGTAGGATTGCTCATTGGAAAAACCCAAAACAGGACGAATCCTG
>JABMQA010001229.1 GCA_013203545.1 Bacteroidota bacterium | reverse complement strand
GTATGAACAATAGGTACAATGCCATCTCCATCGACGGCGCTGTAAACAACGATGTATTTGGCCTGGCTGCCCAGGGAACCAATGGTGGGCAAACAGGTGCCACTCCAATTTCACTGGATGCGATTGACCAGTTCCAGATCACATTAGCACCTTATGATGTTCGTCAGGGTGGATTTGCAGGGGCAAGTATCAATGCCGTTACACGCAGAGGCTCTAACGAATTCGACGGATCTGCTTACTATTTGTTCAGAAACCAGGGCCTTGCAGGTAAAACCCCTGGTAAAATAGAAACCGATGACCGTGAAAAGCTTGCTGATTTCACTGCTAAAACATATGGTTTACGTGTTGGTGGGCCACTCATCAAGAATAAATTGTTCTTCTTCCTGAGTGCTGAATTCCAAAGGGACGAAACACCAAAACCATTTTTGTTCAGTGAATATACCGGTAAATCCAACCAGGCAGACCTGGATTCATTGGCAGCAAAATTAAACGGATATGGTTACGACCCGGGTGGATATCTTGGTAAAACCGAGAAGATTGAAAGTGACAAGCTTCTTGCCCGTATCGACTGGAATATTAATAAGGTTCATAAGTTAATGCTGCGGCACAGCTATGTGAAGAGTACCGCCACCATTCCATACTCCTCCACAAAAACATCAATCAACTTTGCCAACAACGGCCAATTTTTCCCGAGTACCACCAACTCATTCGCTGCTGAATTGAAAAGCAACTGGAATAACTATTCCAATAACCTGATTGTAGGATATACAACGGTTCGTGACAATCGCGATCCCATTGGGGGGAAATTCCCAAATCTTAGGATTTCTGATGGTGATGCTTATATTTTTGCCGGCTCGGAACCCTATTCAACAGGTAACCAATTGGATCAGGATATCTTTACTATTAACGATAATTTCTCCTTATATAAAGGTGCCCATACATTTACCTTTGGCGTTAATGTGGAATTAAGCCATACCTATAACCTGTTTATGCGTAAGGCGTTTGGTGAATATCGCTATTATTCACTCGCTGACTTTATGGCCAGCGATTCATTAGCATATCAATACGAAAGAGGTTATTCTCTGGTTGATGATGTGGTTGGTGACGGTTCAAAGGCTGCTGCCGATTTCAACACTTTGCAGATTGGATTTTATGCCCAGGACGACTGGCAGGTGAACGATAAACTTAAAGTTACCATAGGTTTACGTTTCGATATTCCCTATTTCCTCGACAAACCTGATCCGGGAAAATATGGCTCTGTTTGGGATAATTTCAACGATTCAACCATCAACCTGATCCAGACTGCAGGTTTGGATACGTATGGTGCCAAAGCCGGTGAGATGCCGAAACCACAACTCATGTTCAACCCACGCGTTGGTTTTAACTGGGATGTGAAAGGTGATCAATCGATGCAACTACGAGGTGGACTCGGATTATTTACAAGCCGCCTTCCGCTGGTATGGCCGGGCGGATCATACACCAACAACGGTGTAACCATTGGTGGGGTTTACCACAAAAGTGCCTGGGGCACACCTATCGGATTCCGTCCCCAGTGGGATCACCAATATACCGCTCAGGATTTTGGTGCTCAGGACGCCGTTCCATCGGGCCAGATGGACCTTTTCGCAGATAATTTCAAATATCCGCAGGTTTTCCGTGCCAGTGTAGCTGTGGATAAAAAATTGCCATGGGGTATGGTTGGAACATTGGAAGCCTTATACACCAAAAATGTCAACAATATTCTCTATTTTAATCTGAACCAGGCACCATCCGACAAACATTTGACCGGTGCCGGTGGTTTGGATAAACGACCCATTTACCCCGGTGACGATATAGATTCCAGGTACACCAGGATTATTGTAGGAACAAACACCAAAGAGGGCTATTCTTACAATGTCACAGCCCAACTTACGAAGATGTTTGAAAAAGGTTTTTCAGGAACCCTTGCTTACACTTTTGGTCACTCCAAAGCACTCAATGATGGTACATCATCACAAAACTCATCACAGTGGAGGTATATGGAAAATGTTAACGGTCTGAATCATCTTGACCTGAGCTATTCTGATTTTGACCTTGGATCGCGTTTGATGGCTTTCTTCTCATACCGTGCTGAATATGCTACCAACTTTGCGTCCACATTTGGTTTATATTATAATGGACAGTCGGGGCAACGTTATTCATATGTCTATAATGATTATGGTGACCTGAATGGCGAAGGTGAAAATCCAGGTAACCTGATTTGGATACCAGCCAATATGGACCAAAGCAACCTGGTTGACATTCTGAATGATGATGGGACTGTTAAAACATCTGCCGCTGACCAGTGGTCAGATCTGGATGCATTTATCAAAAGTGATAAGTATTTGAACGACAACCGTGGTGGCTACGCCGAAAGAAATGGCGACCGCCTTCCGTTCGAAAGTCTCATTGATTTCAAATTTGTTCAGGATTTCTATCTGAATGCAGGTGGAACAAAACATACCCTCCAGTTTACTTTCGACATATTTAACTTTACCAATCTGCTTAACAAAGATTGGGGAGCACGCCGTTACATCACCAACGATGCGTATCAGTTGATTACATTCAAAGGATACGAGGAAGATGGAACAACACCTAAATATAACTATACAGGGCCTACCGATGTTAAAGACATTTACAACATCAACGACTCTGGTGTAAACAGTTCAAGATGGCAGGGTCAGATTGGGATCAGGTATATCTTTAACTAACATTGATTGATTCATAAATAAAAAGAGGTTCAGCAATGGGCCTCTTTTTTTCTGTAAATTTTTGTCTATAACTAATGTCCGGCTAAATTTAAATCGATGTTCCAAAATGATTTACCAATTTTATAATATTCCCCGTAGGGGATTAACAAATTAAAACCGGTCAGTAGTTTTTATTAATTAAAAAGCTAATCAAACCATTGCTATGAAGGTTC
>JABMQA010001228.1 GCA_013203545.1 Bacteroidota bacterium | reverse complement strand
TCATTTCTCATTTTCTGTTGTTTTACAATGAATAAATTGCAAAATTAGCACTCCAACTATCCCTTCAGTGCCATCTTAACCATTGCGAAAAATTTCGGTGGCTTCCCCTGCAACAGGATTTGTGTTCTGAAAATCCTGCCTCCAAGCCAGACCGAAAAAAGTGTAAAAAGGACAACCCCAAGCAATCCGACGATGGGCTGCCATTCGGGAATGCTAACCGGTGTAGCCTGCCTTACCATCATCAGCATGGGAGTTAGTGGCGGGATAAGTGAAATAATGGTAGAAAACCCACTCAAAGGATCCTTTAAAATGGGGAACATAACAAACATGGGAACCAATACCGGAAGCATGGCAGGAAACGAAAGCGACTGTGCATCTTTGGAATTGCTGCAAGCTGACCCGACGGATGCCATGATGGATCCCACCATGATGATTTCGAGGATAAGAAAGGCAAAAAACCAGGGCAACAAATGATATGGTACCGATTCGGCATAACCTGCCTGCGTGGCAAAAATCGCACCACCAACAATGTAAACAGACGAGCCAATGAGTGACACCATAATACTCCCCAATACCTTTCCCATCATAAACTGGAAAGGTGTTACCGATCCAAGCAATACCTCGGCGATGCGTTCCGACTTCTCCTCCATCACCGCACTTAGCAATGGAATGGTAAACATCATAACCATCATAAACATGATCATTACAAGAATGTAGGGTACTGCCAGTGCGTCGAGCAAACTACTCGCCCTTGCATCGGCTACGTCACCGGTGCTTTCATCCACCTTTACGAGCCCCATCCCCTCGGTGTTGATCCAGAAAAACAGCTCCTGCGAAACGTCCGCATCAATATTGAGTTCATCGGCCCTGATGCTTCTGAGTTGTTGGTTAATGGCACTTGACATCCAATCACGGAGGTCATCAATTGCCGAATTTTCCGAATAATAAACGATCCTGTGATTACCGCCCTCCTCCATTGGATGGATTACATCCGGGCCGATTTCTACAAATGCATGCAACTGTTTGTTCCGCACGTGTTCAGACAGTTCAAGTTTCTGATTATTTATACCTAGGCTATCCACCACAACGTTTTCAATCAGGTATGCCGGTCTTATCTTCTTACTGGATTCTGGATCGATGGTGGCAGTCTGGTTCCGGGCATCAGCATATTCAATTAACCTCGGCGTGATCTTTTCCGTGTGATCCAACACAGCAATCATTTTATCCTTTACATCAACTTTTCCTTTGGAGACCAATACAACGATCAACCCACCACCCATGAGAACCGGAGCAAGGATCAATCCAACGATGAAACTCCTGGTTCTGACAGAAGTCAGAAATTCCCGCTTAGTAAGTATCCAAATCTTATTCATGGCTATCCTCCTTTTTTTGTGATCCGGCAATGCGGATAAAAATATCATTTAATGAGGGTTTGGTGATCTCAAATTTTAAAACCCTCGTTTTGGAAATTACCGTCTGTAATATTTGTTGTGGATCTGTATTAGGACTGATGCGCAATTCCTGAACCTGCCCGAAATCGTTGATACTTTCGATACCCAGCAGTTCATTCAAAATCTCTTTCCCATTTTCTGCCTGGATACGAATGGTGTCTGTCCCAAACCTGTTCTGGATGGATGAAAGCGTACCATCTAACACCTTTTTTCCTTTATGGATCATAAAGATAAAATCACACATTTTTTCGGCCATGCTCATATCATGGGTACTGAAAATGATGGTGGACCCTGATGATTGCAGTTCAAGCACAGCCGATTTGATCACTTCTGCATTCACCGGATCAAGACCGCTGAAGGGTTCATCGAGGATAATGATTTCAGGCCTGTCGATGATGGTGGAAATAAACTGCACCTTCTGGCTCATACCTTTACTGAGGGTTTCCACTTTTTTGTCGGACCAATCTGTAAGCTCAAAGCGCTCCAGCCAGGCATCCGCCTCACGACGGTTTTTACGACCACACTTCAATTCGCTGTGGAACATCAGGAGTTCCCTGACCTTCATTTTTTTGTAGAGACCACGTTCTTCGGGCAGGTATCCGACATTTTCCAAGCGGCTCCCTAAAAACTCCCGTCCAAAAAGCCTGATCGTTCCTGCATCCGGATACAGGATGTTCATTATCATGCGGATGGTGGTGGTTTTGCCGGAGCCATTCGGGCCGATAAAACCATAGATGGTCCCTTTTGGAACCGTCAGGCTAAGATCATCAACAGCCTTGTGGCCGTTAAACGATTTGGAAATATTTAACAATTCGATGGTATTCATTTTACCTGGCTGTTTTTAATTCTGTAATAATTCTCATTTCATTCCCGACACAGTAATAATCGAGAAATCGTATAAAGACCTTTGCAAGGGAAGCACAAACCTGATCGAAACTAAGTGTGGTGCGATAGCGCCTGTAATCCTCCTCCGAAATTCGTACGGTCAATTCACCGGCATCATTGATGGCAACATAACTCACTTCCGATGGGTGATTAACCTTCAGCAGGCTTTTATTCATCGAAAAGGCAAGGTAGATGTTATGATCCATGTAATAGGATCTTGCAACCAATTTACCATTTAAAAACCTGGCAAACCCCAGTAGTTCATCCCTGTCAGCCTCAACCTGTCCGGCAGAATAGGGCCTTTCTGTAAAACCATCGGATTGTTCATCGATCAACTCAGCAGCCAGTTTAAACAACCTTCTCGCATTGGCTTCAAATTTTTCGTGACTGTAGAGTACCCGCCACTGGATAATAATATAGAGAATTACAGCAAGGATACTACATACATACACTTCCATACCGATAAAGGGAAAAACATAATGTGCCATGCTCAGAAAACTACCCGTGCCCATCAGAATCCCCAGGATGAGGTTGGTCCAGAGCTTATACCTGCACAACTGGATAAAACCCATAACAATGAAAAACACTGCAAGTAAGCAGGCTGAATATAGTGGCGCTCTTGGAATATCCATACCCTCATCTCTCAAATTATTCCTGATCATAAATTCAATGATCCCAAGCATGTAGGTAGATAGAACGGCAACCGGATAAATCCTGCCGTAGGTGCCTCTGAGTTTTGATCTGGTAAACATAATTTTATAATTAACTAATATTCAAATTTCATTTACTTCATTTTTTATGAACTTTACAAAGTAACAACTTTAAGATAGCCTTTGTCAAGTTTTTTAACATTTATTTTTAGGAGTAATGATTAATGTTAGCTAAAACCTCACTCCACTACGATATGAGACATAGGCTCTTAGAATGTCATTATTGATAACATGTTAACGATGTTTGTTTTT
>JABMQA010001227.1 GCA_013203545.1 Bacteroidota bacterium | reverse complement strand
GTTTTACTGCCGGGCGGGTTCCCGGTTCGTTTTATGTTATCCGTAGCACTCAAGACCCTACACAAACACATGCCTGGCTTTACATTGATTACAGCAACGATTACGGGGAAACATTTACAACTTACTTCCACGACTTGGATTCACTTTATACTTCAATCCCCTCCCTTGAAAAACCTGACTTTTCGTTGATTAATTTTCCTAACCCATTCTCAATAAAAACATCCATTGGTTTTCAATTGCCAAAAAATGCTAACAATGCATTTTTGAGCATATATAATATCAATGGGGTATTGATAAATCAATATGCTGTTCATAAAAAAAATACAATACATTGGGATGGCACAGACAGCAAAGGCCTAGGTGTACCCAACGGAATTTATCTATACAACATAAGCTGCAACAATGTTCCTTCACAATTCAATAAATTAATATTCATTAATCAAAAACAATAGTTATGAAACAATCAATTTTAATTTCAGTTTTTTGTTGCCTGTTTGGTAGCATGTTAACGGCCCAAACCTGGGTAGTATTTACAAAATCTGTCCCAGAACCTCCCATTATTGCACTTACCCGATCTGATAACCAGCAGGTAGATTTTACGTTGGAGGTGTGTGGCATGTACAAACAGGACATTATCGAGGATTCCGAAACTTTTCAACGTGTCTCTGTCCCTTCATGGGAAACCATTGCTGAAACCGGTAAACCGGAACTGCCTTTTATCCGGCAATTAGTTGCCATACCCGAATGTAGTGATGTGACCCTTACGGTAAGCATCGGCGGTCAAACAGCTTTTAGTAATTACAATATTTACCCCGCCCCCGGTTTCCAGGAAGTACAGGACCAGAATGGTGGTAAATATCTTGAAGAAGTATTCACTAAAGATGCTGCAACTTATGCCCAAAACCAATACCTGCCCGGAGCCAATGCCGAAATAGTTTCAACCGGTTACTTGCGTGGCCAAAAATATGCCGAAGTATATTTTTATCCGGTACAGTTTAACCCTGTGACCAAACAAATAAATGTTTACACCCATTATCAGGTATCGCTTACTTTTGCCAACCCAACAACTGCTGTAAACGTAAACACCGGTATTTTCAACAACGTGGCCACCAACACATTTCTTAATTATACTTCAAGTGGCATAAGCGCTTCTATAAACGATAATGTACAAGGAAATGGAAATGTGCAGTGGATATCTTTAACCGATACTGCCCAGGCATGTACCATCGAAGCCGATTACCTGATTATTTGTGCTGAAGGATTTTTCCAACCTAATGTGCCTGAATCGGAGGTGCTGCGAATTGCTAACCATCGGGCTACTTATAATGGTTTTGATGTAGTGATTCTAAATGCTGAAACTATTATTTCCGATAATTTAGGCTTCTTTTATGAAGGGCAACTAATTGGAGATGATTCATATAAAGAAGAGCAACGTATACGCACTTGCATACACCGTATTTACGAGGGTGCCAATGCGCAGCATACTTATGATGGCAAACTGGGGTATGTGTTGCTAATTGGGGACACGCAGTTTCCTGATAACGAAGGGATGCCAACTTCTTATAATCATAATTACTTAGTCCCTTTTACAACAGATGATTATTACCCTGCTGATTATTATTATACCTGTGTTACCAAACAACAAACTGTTTACGATGAAACCGGTGATTTATTCATAGGCAGGTTTTGTGTTGATAATGATTTGCAGGGTGGCGGCTTAACAGAACTTCATAACGTTGTCGAAAAAACAATTTTTTATGAATCGGAAGCCACTTTTGGGGGATGGCGTGATGAAACCGGAGTGTTGGTCCATGAAGATTTTACATATTATATGCCCCCTTTCTTCAATTTTATCGACAACCTGGTGCCATCGTATTTTACTGTCGACAAAATTGATGCCTCCGAACCCGACACGCATGATAGTATTTACAAAGTTATGAATGACGGTGTAATGCTATTCACCTATTACGGACATGGAAACCAACATGGTTGGAGTGCCGGAGGCTACCTTGATTTGAGTTATCTGATCAATAACCTAACCAACACCAATAAAGAGCCGGTTGTGCATGCAATTGCCTGCGAAAGCGGATGGTTTGATGCAGCCGGAGATTGCTTTGGCGAAGCGCTGATGACCTATTCTGAAACAGAAGGCTTTACAGGAAGGATATCTTGGTGCTGGTAGAAATGTTTATCAAAATCAGGGGAGTTATGTCAGTGATCCACCCGATCGCTTTCAGGAACTCCTTTTGTACACTATCTTCCATGACTTATCACATATAACCGGAGAATACATTCTTGAAAGTAAGTTAGTCTATCCAACTTCCTATCCAGGGCAATATGCTTATGCTTTCAATTTCTTTGGGGACCCGGCCTTAAATGTTATGGCCCAGGGTTTTCAAGTAACCCATGACATTGAACTGCCCGAAATTACTACCATTTCAAATGAAATTACTGTAAAAAACGGAGCTACCTTAACCATTCCAGTCAATGGCCAACTCCATTTTGAAGCTGAAGGTGAATTAATTATCGATGAAAGTGCAACATTGATTATTTCCGATAATGCAAATCTTGAAGCACTTAACTCAAATGAGTTGGTAGTTGAAGGAAACATTACAATAGGAAATAACGTAACCTTTACCTCCTCCGGCCCACTTTGGAATGTTTACCTGAACAATACGAGTTTGCAAACCGTTTTTAACAATACGACTTTTGAAAAATGCAGTCTGCACAATTACGGACAAAACCTTACAATTACAAATTCCATTTTCAATGATTGCAACATGCTTGTTTCTCACCGGGGAAATGTTACCATAACCGGTAGTACCGATTTCTATCGTACATGGCTTTATTTAGAAAACACCGAGGACAATAATAACAAAGCTACCATTACTAATTGTAGTTTTTCATCCACAAATGTCTACGTTGCCATTGACCTCTGGAACTACAACGAGTATGATATCTCAAACAATACCATTGACGGGTATTATAATGGTATTCAACTCATGCAATCAGGTTATGGCCAAACCAGAAATCAAACCATACAGGATAACAATATTGCCAATTGTACACAAAAGGGGATTTTGGCTTATGGCACACTTGGAGATGTTTATAGAAACCACATTACAAATAACAGGTATGGAGTATGGTTTGCCGATCGTAGCAATATTAGGCTATATGGATATTTTAATGCAGGAGGTTTTGTGCAAACACAGGAAATCAGGGACAATGAATCGTATGAGGTGTATGCTTCATACAACAGTTTTCCAATCTATTTTCGCTACAATGTTATCATCGATGAAGATAACCTGGGTAGTCAGGAAGACCCTTTGATTTATTATAGTGTTAGCGGTGAAGAACCAGTATTAGATGTTAGGTATAATTGCTGGGGTGAGAACTTCGACCCGGCAACAGATTTGTATCCCGATTGCTATGTTTGGGAACCCACATGGTGCCCCGGTGAAGAAGATAATGGCACACCTGATCCTGATGAAGATATGTATAGGGTTGCTAACAATTTATTTGATGCTCAAGACTATACCGGCGCTAAAAGTTTGTATGAAATGCTGATTGAACAGTATCCGCAATCTAAATTTACAAAAGCAGCTATGCAGGATCTTTTTGCTTTGGAAAGATTTATTACAAATGATTACAGTGGCCTGAAACAATTTTATGCAAACAACAGTATCATAAATTCAGACAGTATATTGTCTGGGTTAGGAAATTATATGATCTCAAAATGCGATGTTAAGCTGGAAAACTGGTCTGATGCAATCAGTTATTATGAAAATATAATACTTTGCCCTGAAACCTTTGAAGATAGTATTTTTGCTATAATCGACCTCGGATATGTTTACTTTGTGATGGAACACAGCGGCTATAAATCAGCTTATACCGGAAAACTGACAGAGCACCAGCCGGCCTCAAAAGAACAATTTATCGAAAACAGGAATTATTTGTTATCATTGATACCTGATGGCCAAAGGAGTGAAGCCATTAACGGGGATATAACAGAATTAATGGAAGGAGAGCTAATACAAAATATTCCAAATCCGTTTTCAGGGTCAACGGAGATATGGTACAAACTGGAAAACGAATCAAATATTCAATTGAACATTTACAATTATAAAGGACAGTTGATCAAATCTATTAATGAGGGAACAAAAACAAAAGGTACTCATTACATTATCTTTGATGCAAACGGACTGAAAAACGGAATTTATTTCTATTCAATCAATATTAATGGAAAAAAATCAGATTCAAAGAAAATGACAATAATGAAGTAACAATTGGACAAAAAAGCCAATGCTTCGCAGCTATACACATCCCGGCAAAGAGAAAAAAACTCTACAAAAGAGAAATAATGAAACTCTTTGTCGGGATAAGTATAACTGCCCTGACGCTGGGAAAACAAAACGCCCAGTTGCTAACAAAGGCTCATAAAGCATGGCGGGTGAAGTCGTATAATTGAACTTCTTACAACTAAATAAACATTATCGTATAGTTGAAAAATATGTGTTTCAAAATCCGCCACGCTTCATAGCCTCGACCGTTATTGCGACACGAAGTCGCATAAGTGATTGTTTTACTGAGACATAAGTTCTTTGATAAAACCTATTGTTCTCCCAACAGTACCCTACCGGGACGACTGATGTATGGTGAAG
>JABMQA010001226.1 GCA_013203545.1 Bacteroidota bacterium | reverse complement strand
CCTCCCAATTCACAACTGCGGGTGAAATGCCCGTTACCATGTCGCGGGTAAATATTGTGAAAGGCATTGGTCCGGTCCTCCAGATTGCTGAAGGATGGACTGTACAACTGCCCCATGACATCCATGAAGTCCTGAATGAAAGAACCAATCCAACCTGGCCAACCACCTGGTTTGTGCCGAAACTTACAAGCAACGGCGCATTTAAGGATGTGTATTCGGTGATGGCCAACTGGGGCGCGAACCATGGAGCCATCAGTTATGGCCATATCGGTGCCGATTTAATCTCGTTGGCTTCGATGCTTCGCATACCGGTTTGCATGCACAATGTGAAGGATGAAGAAATATTCAGACCATCAGCATGGGCGGCTTTCGGGCAGGATAAGGAAGGGGCCGACTACCGGGCTTGTGATAACTATGGCCCTTTGTATGGAATTAAAAGGTGATATGAACCGGACAATAAAAATTTTAAACGGTAATTTGAATACGCTATGAAACAGCAGTCAACACCACATCCATTAAAAAAATCATTGGGAAAAGTACCCGTAATCCCCCCACAATATCTCCTTCCATTCATCCTCATAACCACCTGTTTTGCCCTGTGGGGCTTCGCCAACGACATTACCAATCCCATGGTGGAGGCCTTTTCAAGGATATTCAATATGGGAGTGAGCGGCGGCACCTGGGTACAGGTTGTTTTTTACGGAGGATATGGTGTAATGGCCTTCCCGGCTGCCATGTTCATAAAGAAATACTCTTACAAAGCGGGAATTCTGATCGGACTTGGTTTGTATGCCACCGGGGCTTTGTTGTTTATTCCAGCCAATTATATCGGGGTATTTTATCCGTTTTTAATTGCCTATTTTGTGATGACATGCGGCCTGTCCTTTCTCGAAACCAGTGCCAATCCCTACATCCTTTTTATGGGTGATGAGCGAACAGCCACCCGACGCCTGAATTTTGCCCAATCCTTCAACCCCATGGGATCCATCACCGGTATGTTTGTTGCAAAGACTTTTATCCAGGCAAGGCTTGATCCGAGAAGCGCTTCGGAGCGTGCCAACCTGTCTGTGGATGAATTCGAAGCCCTGAAAACGGCTGATCTGGACATTTTAAGTTCTCCCTATATCATCATCGGACTGGTGATCATTGCCATGTTTTTTCTCATTCTGTTTGTGAAAATGCCCAGGGATGAAACGTCCGATCACCGCATGGAT
This sequence comes from Bacteroidota bacterium, assembly GCA_013203545.1. GTDB lineage: Bacteria > Bacteroidota > Bacteroidia > Bacteroidales > 4484-276 > JABMQA01. The sequence continues at coordinate 6,763 of JABMQA010001226.1, read as the reverse complement.
CTTTGGGGTACCCTGTCGCGGTTATTCAAATTGAAAAGATACCGTGAAGGCGTTGTTGCACAGTTGTTTTACGTTGGTGCACAAATCATGTGCTGGACCTTTATCATCCAGTACGGACAGCGCATTTTTATGGAGCAATATGGCATGAATGCAGGAGATGCCGCACAGCGCGCACAATTTTACAACATCATCGCCATGGCCATTTTCGTGGGATCCCGTTTCATCTGTACCTTTTTGCTGAAGTTCATCAGCCCGGGAAAGCTGCTGATGTTCCTGGCTTTGGGAGGTGTGGCACTGGCCTGCGGAGCCATATTTTTCCAGGACATCACCGGATTATACTGCCTGGTGGGTATCTCTGCATGCATGTCGCTGATGTTCCCGACTATTTATGGTATTGCCCTGAAAGGGATCGGAAGTGATGCAAAATTTGGGGCCGCAGGTTTGATCATGGCCATTGTGGGAGGTACCATCTTACCCAAAATTCAGGCAGGAATAATCGATCTTGATACCGTATTCGGAATGCCGGCAGTCAATGCATCATTTGCATTACCCCTGCTCTGTTTCATGATAATTGCGGTTTACGGGTTCAGAACCGAAAAAGTATTTGCCAATTAATTTTACAATGATATGATCGATGTTGTTGTCATTTTTGATATCGGGAAAACCAATAAAAAATTGCTGCTGTTCGATTCAGGGATGAACCCGGTTTATGAGGAGGAAATTCAGTTCGAAGAGATCGATGATGATGATGGCTTTTCGTGCGATGATATTGATGCCATTGTCGCCTGGATCCATTCACAGATCAATACCATTCAAAAGGGAAATTTGTTTAAGATCCGTGCCATCAACTTTTCCACACATGGCGCTACGCTGGTTTATATTGATGAAAATGGGAAACCTGTAACACCGCTGTACAATTATCTAAAAACAATAGAAGATGTTGATTTCGACAGTTTCTATGATCGATTCGGAGGCCGTGATGAGTTTTCAAGGAGAGCAGCTTCGCCTGCCTATGGCATGCTGAATTCAGGATTGCAAATTCTGTGGTTGAAATCCATGAAGCCTCATCTGTGGTCCAAAGTGAAACATATCTTACATTATCCCCAATACCTGAGCTTCACTTTTACCGGTGAAATCACAACTGATTACACCTCCATTGGTGCCCATACAGCCATGTGGGATTTTGATGAGATGAGCTACCATGCCTGGCTGAAAGAGGAAAACATCCACTTGCCAGATCCCGGTGGTGATGAGATGATGCAGGAAGTCCGGATTAATGGTCAGAACATCCGGATTGGATCAGGTGTTCACGACAGTTCAGCTTCACTGGTTCCTTTTCTAAAACAAAACATACCTGAACAATTCGTGCTGGTATCCACCGGAACCTGGATTATTTGCATGAATCCTTTCAGCAAAGAACCATTAACCAGGGAACAACTCAATAATGATTGCCTGTGCTTTATGACGCCTGATAAAAAGCAGGTGAAATCATCCATGCAAATGCTGGGTCGAGTGCACGATCTGAATGTGCATGAAATCAGCAACTTTTTTAAGGTTGATTTGAATGCCTTCAAAAACGTTCCCGCAAACCCCGACACCTGTAAAAGGAGATTTAACCGAAAGCAACATTTGTTTTTCAATAATATTATCCCGGGTGATATGATAGGAAATCCTGATGCACTGAATCAACTACGGGATTTTGATGCCGCTTATTATCAACTTATGTATGAAATAACTTCCCTTGTTGCGCAAGCCATTCAACGTATTCTGGATGAGAAATCCGAATTAAAAAAGCTATATATCGCTGGTGGATTCAATAAAAACAAAATATTTATCTGCTTTCTGCAACTGTTTTTCCCGGATCAGAAAATAGCTGTTTCAAATATTCAAAATAGCAGTGCGCTGGGTGCAGCGATTTTGATGCAGAATGTGTTTAATGAAAATAATGTGTGATAATACGCTTGTTGTTTGCAATTGTAAAGGAGCTCGCTGAAGAAAAGGTAGTGACAACTTCTATTGCTTCCATTTCAAAAGCAGTATTGTCTGAATTAGAAATATCTGTTCCAAGTATTCAAAAACAAGAATTGATTTTAAATATTTACAAGCTTCGAAACAGAGAAAAGAGAATAAAAGAACAATTAGAAACCCTTAGAGAGAAAGAAATTCAACATCAAATACTAACCGCAATTAAATAAATATCATGGCTATAAAAATAACACAAGAAGACATTAATAATGCAGTCTGGAAAGCCTGCGACACATTTCGCGGAAGCATCGACCCGAGCGTTTATAAAGATTACGTGCTCACGATGCTTTTTATAAAGTATTTGAGTGATGTTCACGATGATAAGTACGAAGCCTATTTAATAAAATACAATGGAGAACACGAAAGGGCAAAACGAGCCATGCAACACGAACGTTTTGTTGTACCGGAAAATAGCCATTTCAGGTTTTTATTTGATAGCCGCAACGAAGCCAATATTGGCGAATTGATAAATATTGCGTTGACTGATTTGGAAGAAGCCAATCGTGAAAAATTGTATAGCGAAGATGGTGCCGGTATTTTCCAAAACATTGACTTTAATAACTCCAAACTTGGTGAGCCAAAGGATAAAAACACCAGACTTAAAAACCTTTTGCTTGACTTCAATCAGGATAAATTGGATTTGCGGCCTTCGCACCTTGACGGAAACGATATTATTGGCGGCGCTTATATGTTCCTGATAGAACGTTTTGCAAGTGATGCAGGGAAAAAAGCAGGAGAATTTTTCACACCTAAAGAAGTTTCCAAATTGATTGCCCGGCTAACCAAATCAAAGCCGGGCTCACACATATGCGACCCAACCTGTGGCTCGGCATCATTATTAATTAAAGCAGGAAACGAAGTAGGCTCCCCCAATTTCTCGCTTTACGGACAGGAAGCCAACGGTAGTACCTGGGCGTTGGCTGTAATGAATATGTTTTTGCATGGTTTCGACAATGCAACCATTCGTTGGGGAGATACCATTCGTAACCCGAAACTGAAAGAGGGCGATTCCTTAATGAAGTTTGACACCGTTGTAGCAAATCCGCCTTTTTCGTTGGACAAATGGGGAAAAGTTGAAGATAAAGAAGGCGACAAAACCACCATTTCATACGACCCGGAAACTGACCAATACAATCGTTTTTGGAGAGGCGTACCACCAAAAAGCAAAGGCGATTGGGCATTTATTACCCACATGATTGAAACTACATACGAGGGTGCTGGAAAAGTTGGCGTTGTTGTTCCGCATGGTGTTTTGTTCCGTGGAGCAAGCGAAGGAAAAATACGCCGGAAAACCATAGAAGAAAATATTTTAGAAGCCGTAATTGGTTTACCTTCTAACCTGTTTTTTGGAACAGGTATTCCTGCTGCCATTTTGATATTTAACAAGGGAAAAGCAGAAATTACCAATGTACTGTTTATTGATTCCAGCCAGCATTACGATTCTGCCAAAAACCAAAACAAGCTGAATGATACCCACATCGACCACATTGTGGATACGTACCGGAAATTCAATAGCGGCGAATTACAAGCAGGTATTATTGAAGACAAATTTAGCTATGTAGCCACCTTTGAGGAAATACAGGAAAACGATTTTAACCTGAACATTCCACGATATGTTGACACTTTTGAGGAAGAAGCCGAAGTGGATATTGCTGCCGTGCAGCAAGAAATTAATTCTTTGGAAGATGAATTGAAAACGGTGCAGAAGGAAATGGATAAGTATTTAAAAGAATTGGGGGCTTAAAATGAAAATCCAATACGCATCAGACCTTCATTTAGAATTTCCTCATAACAAGGAATTCCTGAAAGCAAATCCATTGCAACCGAATGGCGATGTTCTTTTGTTGGCTGGTGATATTGTGCCTTTTGCCGTAATGGATAAGCATAAAGACTTTTTTGATTTCGTTGCAGATAATTTTGAAATGACTTATTGGGTTCCTGGCAATCATGAATATTACTATTCAGACTTAGTAGATAGATACGGCACTTTTCATGAAAGAATAAGAGACAATGTTCATTTATTGAATAATACCGTTGTTCGGCATGCAGATGTGGAATTAATATGCTCATCCCTATGGACGCATATTAGCCCTTCAAATCAATGGAAAATAGAAAATAGCTTGAGTGACTTTCAAGTTATCAAGTACGAGGGAAATAAGTTTACAACCGGGCAATATAACCTGTTACATGAAGAATGTGCTAATTTTATCAAAGAAGCGCTTATGGCTAAAGCTAATAAAAGTGTGGTAGTTAGTCATCACGCACCTACCTTCTACAATTATCCCGAAAGGTTTAAAGGAGATGCCTTAAACGAAGCATTTGCAGTTGAATTGTTTAATTTTATTGAAGACTCGGTTGCAGATTACTGGATTTACGGTCATTCGCATATCAATACTGTTGATTTTAAAATTGGCAGCACGCAGTTATTGACGAATCAACTGGGATACGTGAAGTATGGCGAACAAGTTGGCTTTAATAATATTAAAATCATTGAAATACTTTAAACTATGCTGACTTACAATATAATTGCATTATATTTGCACGATTGCCACACTAATGCAATTGAGCACTGTTGTGCAATCGTAAAAATATGCAACAACATACAAATAAAGAATTAAAATGAATGAGCTAAAAAAATATTTTAAAAGTGCTTTGGGTGTTGAACCGGAAATCCAACCGCTTAAGGCGGACAAGTTAAAAGCATTGCCTTTGTATATTACAAGCGAATACACCATTCAGCTTATTAAATTATACCGTTACGATTTTTTGCTTGTAAATGTAAAGAACGATTTTACAACAGATAGCTTAAAGAAACATCTTGAAACAATAAGAAATGTATTTGACACTAAAACTATTGCTGTAATCGCGCAACTCGAAGCATTCAAACGCACCAGGTTAATTGAGAAAAAGATTCCATTCATTATTCCCGGCAAACAAATGTATTTACCCGATTTGCTAATCGATTTAAAGGAATTTGGGAATAAGCCAAAAGAACTGCCGGTAGCAATGCGCCCGGCTACTCAATTTCTGCTTTTGTACCATTTGCAGGTAGACCCTCTCGAAGGAATTAATCTAAAGAAAATAGCTGAAAAGCTTGGTTACGATGCTGCAACAATTACACGAGCTGTTTACTATTTGCATAATATGGGTTTATGCACACTGGAAGGAATGAAAGATAAATCAGTGCACTTCAATAAAAGCAGAAGAGAACTTTGGGAAGAGGCTGAACCATTGATGAAAAATCCGGTTAAAAAAACGCAATATTACAGTGGCTGGGTAGCCGACGAAAATTTATACCGGGCAAATAATAATGCACTCGCTCATTATTCCGATTTAAACGACGATGTAATTGAATACTATGCTGTACGACCCGGCTATACTCAACTAATGGGTGGAGCAAACTTAAAAAAAACGGCTCTGCTTGAAGGCAACATTTGTGTTGAAGAATGGAAATACGACCCCTTCCTTTTGACAAAAAACGGATTTGTTGACCCGCTTTCTCTCTATTTATGTTTCAGGAATAAACCTGACGAGCGCATTGAAATGGCATTGGAACAAATAATGGAACAATTTGTATGGTAAGAGGATTAGATATATTTAAGAAATATTTTGAGGCGTACCCCGATAATTATGTAATTATTGGAGGTACAGCCTGCGATATAATAATAGATGAAGCAGGTTTTGTACCACGCGCGACCAAAGACATCGATATTATTTTGGTTGTGGAAGCCCTGAGTGCAGACTTTGTAAAACAGTTTTGGCAGTTTGTGCTCGATGGCAATTACGAACGCAAGGAAAAAAGCGAAGAGGAACGCAAATATTACCGTTTTATAAAACCCGAAAAAACGGATTTCCCTTATCAAATAGAACTGTTCTCCCGAAACCCCGACTTAATGGATTTGAATGACGGAACACACCTGACTCCTATTCCGGTTGAGGATGATTTGAGTAGCCTCTCTGCCATATTGCTTGACGATGACTTTTACCATTATATGTTAGAGCACAGTGTAATGGACAATGGCTTGCATCTTGCCAATATTGAAGCCCTGATTTGCCTAAAAGCCAAAGCCTGCCTCGAAATTGCCGAACGAATTGCAAATGGCAGCAAAGAAGATAGCAAACAACTCCGCAAACACAAAGGCGACGTGTTTCGCCTGGCAGTGATGTTGACAGAAAATAATGTATTTGAATTGCCGGACGGCATTAAAACTCAAATGCAAACCTTTGCAGATACAATTGCCGGCGACCTGCCCGGAAAAGAAATTTTTAAGACAATGGGGCTGGGCAATATTTCTCCCGAAAATGTATTCAACCAAATCATAAAAAGCTTTCAATTGAATAAAATGTCTTAAACAGGATTTGTGGGATTAAAGATATACAGGATTTTAAAACGAAAAAATGACAAATAACAATACAAAACCCTTTTATAATACTACGATTCCAAGTGATTGGACAAAACCTGAATTTGGAAACGTGTTTTCATTTCTCAAATCATTTTCATTTTCTAGAGAGCAATTGACCCATGAGAAAACGAATGATGAAATTAGGAATATTCACTATGGAGATATTCATGCAACTTTTGAAAATGAGATTTTAGATTTTGAAACCGAAAGCAGAATCCCTTTTATAAAAGAGGGTTTGATAAGCAAAGAAAAATTAGACGATGAACAATTACCATTTTTGAAAGATGGGGATTTGATTATTGCAGATGCTTCGGAAGATACGGTTGGAGTAGCTG
>JABMQA010001225.1 GCA_013203545.1 Bacteroidota bacterium | reverse complement strand
CCAACAAGTTGAACCCTAAGAACCCTAAAAAGAAATGAGTAGTTACACCATACAATCTACGGTAGTAAACAAAAACGAAAAAAGAAAACTATAATATGAAAACGCCAATGCTATTTGCAAGCACATAGCCAAAGCCGCACGAGCCAACACTACAGTCAAAGCTTTGTCAAAGAACACGCAAAGCCAGCGTAAAAACAGAAAAATATTGGAATAAAAATGAAAGATCATGCAAGTAATTAAAATTAATAGAAAAATGAAAGTGAGGTGCATCTGAATTCCGCACTAAACATGGTCAAACTGTCATGGTTATGCTATGATCTGTTGCAAATTAAATTAATCGTAATATTCAATATCAAGCATGAAGTATTATTCATCCAAAAAATAACATAAAATGAAAAAATTACCATTACTCGCTCTCTTTGCAATTTTTACATTGATTACTTCAGTTTCGATGGCGCAGGGTTTTTCCTGGGCCAACCAGGCCGGTGGGCCCGGATCCGACCAGGGTTATGATATCAGTGTTGCTCCCAATGGAAATGTATTTGTTTGTGGGTGGTTTTCTGAAACTGCCCTGTTTGGAAATGAAACATTAACAAGTTTCGGGATGCAGGATATTTTTATTGCCTGCTACGATTCAGCAGGCGTGTTTAAATGGGTGAGGCAGGCCGGTGGTGACGGAAACGAAGTGGGTGCCGGCGTGGTTGCCGACCTGAGCGGCAATGCTTATATCACCGGATGGTTTTCTGAAACAGCCGGCTTTGGCGAGCAAACCATTACTAGTGCCGGAAGCTATGACGTGTTTGTTGCAAAATACAATGCGGATGGTGATGTGCTTTGGGTTCAAAGTGGAGGCGGTCCTTCGGATGATTATGGTAACCGGCTTGCGCTGGGTAATGACGGTGGGGTCTGTGTATCTGGAAGTTTCAGGGAAACGATTATCATTGGGGATAAGGAACTGGTTAGTGAGGGCGACCGCGATATCCTGCTGGCACACTTTGCCTCCGAAGGTGGATTAATGTGTGCTAAACGACTTGGCGGTGCAAGCGACGACAGGGGTTATGGCATTTACCAGGACGTGTTGGGGAATTATTTTCTTACCGGATTTTACAGTGGGAAGGTAAATTTCGATGAAATCGAATTGGTCAGCCCTGCCATCATCAGTAGTTTTTTGATGAAAATGAGTGGTCAGGGTAATGTGCAATGGGTTAAATCAATTGCCGGCAATGCCAATGATTTTGCCAGGGGTTTCGATGTGGGTGTGGATAATATTGGGAATGTGGTAACAACAGGATTTTTCTCAGGAACTGCCGGGGTGGATAATGCATCTCTTTCGGCAACCGGCGGGCAATTTGATTTTGATATCTATCTCCTGAAGTTTGATACCCAGGGTGAAATGATGTATGCCAAAAGCATGGGGGGCAATACCATCGATCACGGAAGAAGCCTCTATGTTAATGGTGATGGTGATGTGTACCTAACCGGCTTTTATGGGGAGCAGGCCTGGTTTGATGATGCCACAATAGAATCTACGGGGAAGTCGGATGTTTTTGCTGTGAAGTACTTCTCCGATGGTACATTCTCCTGGGTGATGGGTGATGGTGGTCTTGAAAACGATTATGCCTACGCAATCAGTGGCGATGCCTCGGGAAATTTATTTATGACTGGAATTTTTGAAGGAAGTGCGGGTTTCGGTGACAACAATTTTGAATCCTTTGGCGGAAACGACATCTTTATCACAAAAATTACTTCAGGATCAAGTGGCATTTCGATGCCTTCACCGGCGGGCAATATAAAAGTCTTTCCCAACCCAGCCACCGAATCAGTTACCATTGACCTGCCTATCGCCAATCACAAGAATGGGTGGCGTGTTGAATTTTTGGACGATAACGGGAAAACATGCTATTCCCGGGAAATTGATCCCAATGAAATTAAAATAAACATATCAACAGCTTCATTTGTCCCCGGATTATATTTTATCAGGCTGTTATATGGAACCAAAACCTTTGTTGCACGTGTCGTAATCCAATAAAAATAAATACCACCATGGACACAAAAAGAACAGCAATTGTTACAGGCGCAACCGGCGCTATTGGAAAGGCCATTGCAAGGCAGATGGCTGATTTTGGTTATAATGTCTCCATTTTTGTTCGAAATGAAATGAAGGCTAAAAATACAGTAGATGAGATCATTACAACAACCGGAAATGAAAATGTGGAATATGTGATTGTGGATTTGTCCCGGAAGGATGCAATCCGGCAGGCAGTAGAGGGATGGGACGGCCCGTTGCATGTTTTGATCAACAATGCTGCTGTAACACCGCGCAGAAGGGAAGAGACCCCGGAAGGAATCGAAATGCAGTTTGCGACCAACGTTCTGGGGTATTTCTGGATGATGCAATATTTTGAGCCGTACTTAAAAATGGGTGCACCATCAAGGATCGTAAATGTGGCCAGCTACTGGGCCGGCGATCTCGATATCGGCGACCTTGAATGCAGGAACAGCCATTACAACAATGACCGCATTTACCGGCAATCGAAACAGGCCGACAGAATGCTGACCGTTGCCTTTGCCGGGCGGATGAAAAAAGATGGGATTGCAGTTAACGCAGCCCATCCCGGTGATGTAAATTCCATCCTGAGCAACAACCTGGGTTATGGAGGGCATGAGTCCCCGGACAGTGGTGCAGATACACCCGTATGGCTGGCATCATCAGATGATTTTGAAGGCATTACCGGCAAATACTTTGAACACAGGGACGAAACAAACTGTAGGTTTGGGCGCGATAAAGGTTTGGTGGAAAAACTGTTTGAAATCTGCGAAAGCTATTAAACGTATTGTAAAAAACTTCGGATTATCATAATGATACAACAAATTGAAATTTCACTACCCAGTTTTAGAAGAGGCATTCACCTGATCACCCATCTGATCGAAGACCAGCTGCCCGTGCTTCCGCAAATGGGTTTGCTGAACATTTTCATTAAACACACCTCAGCCGGGCTTACCATCAACGAAAATGCAGATCCAACAGTCCGCACCGACCTCGAGAATTATCTCGACAGGATCGCCCCTGAAGATGAGCCCTATTTCAGGCATACTTTAGAAGGATCCGACGACATGCCTGCACATATCAAAGCCACCCTGACAGCCTCTTCCCTGTCGGTCCCCATTACCAATGGAAGGCTGAATATGGGAACCTGGCAGGGGATTTACCTCTGTGAATTTAGGAATTATGGGGGAAAGAGAAAAATTCTGATAACGGTTTACGGGTAAAAAAAATCTCCGGATTGCACCAAAGTGTACCCGAAGATTTCAAATAATGGGATGTTGTAATTTCTATTTCACAATAAAGGTTTTACACATATGCTTCCCATCTGTGGGGGTCAGGTTATAAAAATACAATCCCTTTTTCATTGATGTTATATCAAGCACAATTTCATTCAAACCAGTAGCGTATTGCCTGCTGCTTTCTGAATGAACCAGTTTTCCCTGTACATCAAAAACGGCAAGACTGCCCTGATCAGGATGTTTCAGTTCAAATGGAATTGTTACTGAATTTTCCGCAGGATTTGGATATGCCGGCATCACCAGACCAAACACTGTGCTCTGGTCATCAATTCCTGACGAACCACTCATCGACAGCCCATCAATGGTATACGTGGATCCGTCATGTGCTGTCCCGTCGGATCTGCCAAGCGTTATAAGGATGACTGCTGAGTCAGGAACCTCACCCCCATCATAGATAATTTGAGCTGTAAAAGAAATATAATCTGTTATCTCCTGGGTAGTAATCTTAAAGCCCCAACCTATTGGATCCCCGTCCTTAGTCATACCCACCAAAATGCTAAGCGTATCACTTCCTGCTGAAACGCCTTTAATATATCCTGAAAGACTTCCGTGCCTTTCATTTACAGGAAATAATGTGGTAAGCGTAGCGGCAACCGGGTCAGGATTTCCCATAAATGTTGCAGGTATTAATTGAGCAGCATAATCTCCTGTGTATCCAGGTGATACCTTAAAAACATCCTGTGATCCTATTAGGCTGCTAATACTTAACCAGTCCACTGGGGTTTCGTACCCAAACAGCCCGGTTTCCCAGTCTTCAAAATCTCCATTGGGGACTACCTGGGCAAATCCGGCGAAGGAGAGTAGCATACCCATCATTAAAATTGTAAAAGTTTTCATACGCTAAGTTTTAGGTTAATAATTCATTTGAACAAACAAAGGTAAACAATATGTGAGTACCGAATTATAAGTTATCGGCAATTAATTTTCAGATATCAGGGTTTTCAATAAATTTACGGGCAAAATCAATCATATCAGGGAAGAAATCTTCGAAATCCTTCTCCAGATCATGGTAGTGAATGATAAGATCTTTTGCGCCATTTTCTATTCCCGAGTCAAATTTCGTTCGATGCGACATGCCGTGTAAAGCCAGGCTGATATTATCTACTTCCGCATAGGAGGCAAGCCAGTTACCCGCAGCCATTATAGGCAGGATACGCTTCATACGTCCCGGCATAGACACATAATGTTTTAGCAGAGTTCTGTACGTATTTCTTGTAAACTGGTGAAGGGTGATGTCGGAATAGGATTGCCATTTGCTGGCCAGAAAATGATCGTAATACATATCCATCACAACACCGGAGTATTTCTTGTATTTATCGCGGATTCTTGATTTGGAGATTGCAACCACCGGATGGCTGTCAGTATATGAATCGATGAGGCGATGAAATTTAATACCCAGTTTGATTTGCTCCGGATATTTTTGCATCTGTCTCCCCTTAACAGCATCGGCAATAAAATTTCCTACCATCAACTGCTCGTGATCGAATGAAAGATAGAGGTGTGCGAGATAGTTCATGGTGAAGTTTGGAGTTTGGAGTTTGGAGTTTGGAGTTAAGAGTTAAGAGTTAAGAGT
>JABMQA010001224.1 GCA_013203545.1 Bacteroidota bacterium | reverse complement strand
TCAACAGGGTTCTTACAAACATACCTGTTGATATGGAAAACCCGATCCATGGAAAAATGACCCAGAATCCCCACCAACCAATTGTGATATACAAAATAGTGGCAATGCCCAGTCCAATTAAAAATGGTAGCAAGTTGTTAATTAATTTTTTCATTCGCCCTTATTCTTCCCTATTTTTTTGTGACATCACCAAACCCTCTTTTCCCACTATCCACAATTTCTTATTTGATTTTCCTATTCTGTGGATATCCGGAAAATCTTGTTCAGTTGCAGTCCAGGTTTCTCCATTGTCAATGCTGATAAATAAATTCCCGTCCTCTTTGTTTTTATCCCCAACTGCAATCCACTGATCATCATCAACCGAAATCAAACTTCTGATTCGGTTTTTGGTTATCCTCGTTGTCTCCGGAGTGTTTTCAGTGAATCCAATGACATATCCATTAAAACTAACAGCATATCCTTTGTTCGCATTATTTATTTCAAGATCCCTTATTTGACCAACTTTTTTGCTCGTGTCCTGAAAACAATATTCCCAATTTTCTTTGTTTTGAACATCCTTAATGATGACATTATTTCCTGTGCCATATAGTGTCCCGTCAACGAGCTCTAAATTTAAAATCATTTCAGGAATTTGATGTATCAATACCCAGGTGTCCCCACCATCCGAAGTTTTGAATATTTTTGAAACAAACCTTTTGTTTTCCCTTTCAAGTGCAGAAATATACCCATTGTCCAGATCCTGGAAATACATCCCATAGATGGCAGCCTCTGTCGATTCGCCCTTTAACGATTTTTCTGTCCAGGTTTCTCCGCCATTTTCAGTTTTATAAATTTTATCCGGACTGCCGGCTATTCATCCGTTCCGTTCATCTAAAAACTGAATTTGCTCAAAATAGATAGAATCGAACTGATAAATCTTATTCCAGTTCCTGCCTCCGTTCTTCGTTTTGTAAACGTTCCCGGTTCCATAGCTGTAGGCAATTGCAATATGATCATCAATAACTTCTATATCATGCAGCCCTTCAGAAATATTTAAATTATGCTTCACCCAATCGTAACCTGACGAACAAGAAATCATGATGGCCATAACAAAGATGCAGTGATATTTATTCATTACTTGTGACCTCATTAATTATTCATCCTTATTTAACTTTTTGAATTGAATGGCCAAAGGCCCCCAAAGAAACAACAGGTGAATAGTTGCTCCTGTACTGAGAATATAAACGATTTCATCAAAACACGCTGTCCCTTTCAGTTTTAAGGCGCATCCGATGATTACTGCTCCCCAAATAATAGCACTTGCTATTATAAACATTCCGATTGACATCTTTTTTTTGTCCATGTTTTCTTTTTTTAATTGTGAGATATTGTATTCATAATTCTGTCGATTTCTTTCTACAAAATGCTGACTGGTATTCAGTAATGTATTTTAAACCAGGCGAACAATCTCCATCGGTGCGGCTCTGCCTTTTACGTTTACAGGCTCCAGAATTTTGGTTTTCAAATCATATTCTTCCAGTTGTTCAAGTACCTCTTTTGAGATCAGAATTTCCGAATTAAACTTCTTATTAAGCTGCTCGATACGCGAAGCCAGAATTACTGTATTGCCTGTGATGGAATATTGTTTTCGTTCAGTTGTTCCCACATTTCCGGTTACAATATTTCCGGCATGCAGGCCAATACCAATTTTTGTAAGTGGTACTTCTCCTGATTTACATTTCTTTTTCAATAATTCGACAATCTCCAGGGAAGCATTAACAGCATTCTGGCAGTCATTCCCTGAAGAAGCCGGAGCACCGAAAGTGGCCATAAAGCCGTCACCCAGAAACTGGTTGATGATACCATGGTGTTTGCTAATGGTGTCGATCATAAATCCAAAAACATCGTTTTGAAACTGGATAATTTCGGAGGGTTCTTTGTCTTCTGCATAGAGCGTGAAGTCCCTGATGTCAAGAAACATGATGCAGGCAAATAATTTCTTGCTGCCCGAAGTAAAGGAATCTGATAGCAATTCCAATGCAACCTCCCTGGAAACCTGTTGACCAAAGAGACTGATGGCCCTTTTTTTATTTTCTATTTCAAACTTATTGCGCTCCACAAGCAATACATTGGCTTTTTGCTTTTGCCTGAAACCATAAAAAGCAAAAAGGGCCAGTAATAAGGTGAGGAATGAAGCAACAATGAAAAACCATTTTGTGTTTTCTGATTTTTTGAGTTGCAACTCATGGATGGTGTTTTCATTGGTTAGCTGGACAATGGCTGCTTCTTTTTTCTCAGTTTCATATTGGGTTCTCATTTGTGCGATCTGTTCGCTGCTATTTTCATTGTAGATACTATCCTTTATATCAGTGAAGAGTTGGTAATAATCCAGGGCTTGTTTGTAGTCTTTTCGGGCCTGATTGTACTCAAATAAATATTGATATGCTGCGCTTATAAGTCGTAAGGAGTTGATTTCTTTGGAGATTGTAAGGGCCTTTTCGAGAAGTGGGGCTGCCTCCTCAAATTTCCCCGATAAAAAATTTGCTTTTCCAATGTCCAATAAACTGTGTACTATTCCAAGCTGGTCATTTATCTCCTCATAGATTACCAGGGCCTGCCGGTTATACTGCAACGAAGTTTCGTACTCGCCTTTCATAACGTAAATATCACTGATGTTTCCCAATGATGATGCTGTACCAGCTTTATCGCCAGAGGCTTTTCCAATTTCCATAGATTCATGGTGAAATTCAAGGGCCTTGTCAAACTCATCAAGGCTCGTATATACCAATGCTATGTTATTAATTGCGTAGGCGATACACCTCATGTCGTTTATTTCCCGGCAGATTTCCAG
>JABMQA010000110.1 GCA_013203545.1 Bacteroidota bacterium | reverse complement strand
TAATCAAATTTAAATATCATATTTAAACAGCTTCTTAGAAAATCTACAGGCAGTTGAATACTTTTTATCTCTGGCAGTTGGGATTAACATTTCTTAAGATGAGATTCAAATCGGGCAACCCTCATTGTTATAGTTTTGCAGCAGAAACAAAATTGATATTGAGGTAATGAAAACAAAAAATATGTCGTTTGATGATAAATTTTCCAACCTGCAGATCAGTCAGGAGATCAAGTATCTGAATTTGCTTGCAGAGCAATTCCCAACGATACAATCTGCCAGTACGGAGATCATCAACCTCCAGGCCATCCTTAATCTTCCAAAAGGTACTGAACATTTCCTTTCGGATATCCATGGTGAATATGAAATTTTCAGTCATGTATTAAGAAACGGTTCAGGTGTGATCAGGCAAAAGATAGAAGATGTATTTAAAAATACGCTCCGGAAATTTGTAAAAGATGAACTGGCCACATTGATCTATTATCCCGAAGAGAAATTATCACACATCACCCAAAGGGAAGAAAATATTGAAGAGTGGTACGCGGTTACTTTGCAGCGGCTCATTGAGGTAACCAGGGCTACTGCTTCCAAATATACCCGGTCAAAGGTCAGGAAATCGCTGCCGGCTGATTTCGCCTATATCATCGAAGAATTGCTGCACGAAAATCCGGCATCCAGAAATAAGCAAAAATATTTCGAAGGCATCATTCATACGATTATTCGCATAGAAAGGGCAAAGGAGTTCATTATAGCTATCTGCAATCTGATACAGCGATTGTCCATTGACAGGTTGCACGTGGTTGGAGATATTTTCGACCGCGGACCCAATCCCGAAAAAGTGATGGATAAACTGCTGGATTACCATTCGGTGGATATACAGTGGGGTAACCACGATATTATCTGGATGGGGGCAGCCGCAGGGATAAGGTCGCTGATTGCAAATCTTATCAGGATTTCGGCAAGATATATGAACCTGGATACCATCGAGGATGGATATGGCATCAGCCTGATGCCACTTGCCACTTTTGCGATGGAAATGTACAAAGATGACCCTTGTGAGTTGTTTATGCCAAAAATTCCGCCTGATATGGATCCCGCCGGCAAGGAGATCAATATGATCAGAAAAATGCAAAAGGCCATTTCGGTCATCCAGTTCAAATTGGAATCGGAGATTATCAACCGGAACCCACAGTTCGAAATGGATGACAGGAACCTGTTGCATAAAATTGACTTCGACAAAGGGATTGTCGAAATAAACGGGAATGAATATCCGATGCTTGATATGCATTTTCCCACCATCGACCCGAAAAATCCTTACCAGCTTACTACTGAAGAAGCGGAAGTGATCGAGAGGCTCCGAATATCATTCATGCACAGCGAACGGCTGAAAAAACATGTTAAGTTTCTGTATGCCAAAGGTAGTATGTATCTTAAATACAATGGCAACCTGCTGCTTCATGGTTGTATGCCCATGGATGATAATGGTTCATTCTGCGAACTAAAATTTAATGGCAAAGCTTTTTCCGGGTGTGAACTTGTGAATAAATTTGATATTTTGGCCCGAAAGGCTTATTTCACCAGAAATGACAAAACGCCCGACCTGGATGCCAGGGATTACATGTGGTATCTGTGGTGCGGGCCAAAATCACCCTTGTTTGGAAAGACCAGAATGGCTACGTTCGAAAGGTATTTTATTACGGACAGGGAGACCCACAATGAGGGTAAAAATGCCTATTTTGTCTTAAACAACAAAGAGGAAGTATGCATTAAAATTTTGGAAGAATTTGGTTTGGATCCCTCAACGTCTCACATCGTCAACGGACACGTTCCCGTTAAGGTGAAAAAAGGTGAAAGCCCCATTAAAGCAAACGGTAAGCTTCTTGTAATTGATGGCGGTATGTCGAAAGCCTACCAGAGCGTGACGGGTATTTCGGGTTACACCCTCATTTACAACTCCTACGGATTGATCATGGTTGCGCATGAAACCTTCGAATCAACCCGCAAAGCCATCGAGGAGGAGAGCGACATCCTTTCAAACATCACCTACCTTGAAGCCAACCCCAGGCGCAAAACGGTGGCAGATACCGATGACGGAACCGGACTTGGAAACCAGATAAGCGACCTCGAAATGTTGCTCGCTGCTTACCGAAGGGGGCTGGTAAAGGAGAAGCGGTAAATAGCAATGCTGAGAAAACCATCTATCGTTTCTGAAAGATTTGGCTAAAAAAATAAAAAAGTTAAATTCACCCTTAAAAATATTTTGGTAATTTAAAACTTTACTGTATTTTTGCACCCCATTTGAAAAAAGTAAATATTTTTAAGCATATGTACTTAACATCGGAAACAAAGAAAGATTTTTTTACAAAGCATGGCAAATCTGAATTCGACACAGGATCGTCAGAGGGCCAGATAGCGCTGTTCACCTTTAGGATTAATCATTTAACCGGTCACCTGAAAGGCAACAAAAAGGATTTGGTAACCCGCCGTTCATTGGTGCTGTTGGTAGGAAAGCGCAGAAAATTGCTGGATTATTTAAAAAACAGCGAAATTGGAAGATACAGATCAATTATCAAGGAACTTGGTATCAGGAAGTAATTTTCTAACAAAAATAAGATGACTTTTAAAAGGCAATTTTAATTGAATTGCCTTTTTTTGTATTGGATTCAATTAAAAGGATAAAAAATATAGAGAATGTCAAACAACGCAATTATTAACAAATTCGAAATGCCTGATGGTTCGGAGATAACTCTGGAAACCGGCAGGCTTGCCCGTCAGGCCGACGGTTCTGTAGTTGTAAAGCAAGGGAGTACCATGCTTTTAGCTACCGTGGTTTCGAATAAAGAGGCTAAACAGGATGTGGATTTTATGCCGCTCACAGTAGATTACAAAGAAAAGTATGCCGCTACAGGCAGGTTCCCCGGCGGATTTTTTAAACGCGAAGCAAGGCCATCGGATTATGAAGTACTCATCTCACGGCTGGTCGATAGGGCTTTACGTCCCTTGTTTCCGGATAATTACCATGCCGAAACACAGGTATTGATCACCCTGATATCGGGTGATAGAAATGTGGCGCCGGATGCACTTGCAGCGCTTGCCGCATCATCAGCTCTTGCCGTATCGGATATTCCGTTTGGCGGGCCAATATCAGAAGTGCGCTGTGCACGTGTGGGTGGTGAGTTTATGATTAATCCCACAATCGAAAAGATTGAGGAAGCGGATATAGATATTATGGTGGCTGCCACCATTGAGAACATCGTGATGGTTGAAGGTGAGATGAAGGAGATATCGGAAAAGGATATGCTCGAAGCTGTAAAGGTCGCACACGAAGCCATTAAAATTCAGTGCCAGGCCCAGCTTGATCTTGCTGCACAGGTTGAAAAATCAAAAACCAAACGCGAATACGAGCACGAGGTGAACGACGACGAATTGAGAGAACGTATTAACACAGAACTCTACCAGAAGGTTTATGACGTGGTAAAGCAGGGTGCAGCCAAGAAGGAGCGCAGCGAACTCTTCGATCAGGTAAAGCAGGCGTTTATCGACTCACTGCCCGAAGAAGAGGCCGAAGAAAAAGCCGCTATGATAAAGCGTTATTACCACGATGTGGAAAAAGATGCCGTAAGGAACTTCGTATTGGCTGAGCGCCGCAGGCTCGATAAACGCCAGTTAGACGAAATACGCCCGATCTGGAGTGAGGTTGACTTTTTACCTTCAGCACACGGATCAGCTATTTTTACCAGGGGCGAAACCCAATCGCTGGTAACCATTACCCTTGGTACCAAATTAGACAAACAGGTTATAGATGGGGCTGTGTATGAAGGAAAGAATGATTTCATCCTACACTATAATTTCCCGGCATTTTCAACTGGCGAAGCACGTCCGAACCGTGGGACCAGCCGTCGCGAGGTAGGTCACGGCAACCTGGCGCTAAGGGCACTTAAATTTGTTATTCCTGATGGTGAAGCCAATCCATACACTGTGCGCATTGTTTCGGATATCCTCGAATCAAACGGATCGTCCTCCATGGCTACTGTTTGCGGAGGTACACTCGCATTGATGGATGCCGGTGTTAAAATTTCAAAGCCCGTGTCTGGTATAGCTATGGGTTTGATCACCGATAAGGAAAGCGGTAAATATGCTGTTCTTTCTGACATTTTAGGTGATGAAGACCATTTGGGTGATATGGATTTTAAAGTGACCGGAACAGCGGATGGAATCACAGCCTGCCAGATGGATATTAAAGTGGACGGACTCTCATTTGAAATTCTTGAAGAAGCGCTTGAACAGGCACGCAAAGGAAGGTTGCACATATTAGGCGAGATGGTAAAAACCATGGCGGAGCCACGCGCGGATTACAAACCGCATGTACCGAGAATTGAGCAAATGACCGTACCGAAAGAATTTATCGGCGCCATTATCGGCCCGGGTGGAAAGATCATCCAGGATATCCAGGCTGAGACCAACTCGACCATCGTGATCGAAGAGGTTGGTAATTTTGGTATTGTGGATATTGTTGCTGTTGACAAGAGTTCGATCGAAGCTGCCAAAAACAGGATTAAAAATATCATTGCCGTTCCTGAAATCGGAGCGGTGTACGAGGGTAAAGTAAAATCCATTACCCCGTTTGGGGCCATCGTTGAAGTTATGCCGGGCAAGGAAGGCCTGTTACATATTTCTGAAATCGAATGGCGCAGGATAAAGGAAGTGGAAGAGGTTTTGAAGGTTGGTGATAAGGTAGAGGTGAAGTTGATTGAGATGGATGTAAGATCAGGAAAGATGAAGTTGTCGAGAAAGCAACTGCTTCCCAGACCTGAAGGATATCAGGACGACCGCCGGCCGGATAACCGCAATCGTGGCGGTGATCGTGGTGGTGACCGTGGAGGTGATAACCGTAACCGTGGTGGCGGTGGAAATAAACCGGATTACCCAAGGAATAAACCGCGGTATTAATAGAGAGACATCCGGGTTTTGTCCCGGAAAAGAATAGAGATTGAAAATCCCCGGCCGGTAGAAATACCGTTGACCGGGGATTTTTGTATTTACATATTCATCGATTCGTTGATCGATTTACACGATAATAAAAAAAAATTGGGCAATCCGCCTGGGGTTCCCCTTCCAGTGTTATGTATTGTTAAGGATAAAGGGTATTCATAAGTAAAACCAGGATAAAGCCCTCATAAGGGCTGTTATTTTTCAACTGGGGAATAACAGATTATCAGGAATTGAAAACTGTTATTATTTTTTCAGAATTCTACAATTATCCCCTCCTTCTTTTGGAGAACAAGTAATTGATAATTATTATAACAAAATCCTAAATAAATTAAGTTACATTTACCAACTTTTCAGGATGGGCAAGAGGGTATTAGATGATTTAAGTTTTGACAATTCCAGCGGGATGCCAATTGTAACAGGACGGGACTAAAAAAAACCGGTATAAAATTTAAACAGAATTAATTTTACAGATGAAAATAAACTACTACATATTGTAACCTAAAATCGTATTTCACGTACAGGCAGCCATTCCATTTCATAAAATATTACCCAAAAAAGGCATATGAGGCAACTTAAAATTACCAAACAGGTCACTAACCGCGAAACTGCTTCATTGGATAAATACCTGCAGGAAATCGGGAAGGTTGACCTGATCACCGCTGAAGAGGAAGTATTGCTGGCCCAGCGCATTAAGCAGGGTGATCTGTTGGCGCTTGAAAAACTTACCAAGGCCAATCTTCGTTTCGTGGTTTCAGTATCCAAGCAATATCAAAACCAGGGCTTGAGCCTGCCTGATCTCATCAATGAGGGCAATCTGGGCCTGATCAAAGCTGCACAAAGGTTTGACGAAACACGCGGGTTTAAATTTATTTCGTACGCAGTTTGGTGGATCCGCCAGAGTATTATGCAGGCACTGGCCGAGCAGTCGAGGATTGTGCGCTTGCCCCTGAATAAAATCGGGGCCCTGAATAAAATTAACAAGATGCATATCAGGTTGGAGCAAAAACTGGAACGTAGTCCGGAACCGGATGAAATTGCAGAAAACATGGAGATGTCCGCTTATCAGGTGAAGGAAATATTAAAGAATGCCGGCCGGCATGTATCGGTTGACGCCCCCCTGATCCAGGATGAAGACAATACCATGCTGGATATAATGCGGCAGGATGACGGCCCGACACCTGAAAAAGGGTTGTTGTACGAATCGCTTCGCAAGGAAATTGAAAGGGCCATTTCAACGCTCACCAAACGTGAGGGCAATATCATAAGATTGTATTTTGGCCTCGAAGGCAAATACCCGATGACCCTGGAAGAAATAGGGGAAGAATTCGATCTTACCCGCGAAAGGGTGCGGCAGATAAAGGAGAAAGCCATAAAAAGATTAAAGCAGACATCGCGCAGCAGGATACTGAAGACTTATCTGGGGTGATAAAAATAATATGCTCATAATTGATTCCGGCATTTTGCATGTGTTTATTGATCGCCGCAAAGCGAATTATATTCATTTACAATTTGTTTTGTTTTCCTTACCCGCTTGTCTTTTGCTTTCATCATTTCAACCAGGGTAGGACAATCGGACAAGAATTTCATAATTTGTTTTTTTATTCCAAATCCTGCATATGAGGGATTTTCCTATTTTTGCCGAAAAAAGTATCATGCCGCATTTAATTGCTCCTTCGATTCTTTCAGCCGACTTTCTGAATTTAGGCGATGATCTGGAGATGATCAACAACAGCAAAGCCGACTGGTTTCACGTCGATATCATGGATGGCGTTTTTGTTCCCAATATCTCCATTGGTTTCCCGGTTTTAAAATACATTCAAAAGGTTGCTTCAAAGCCACTGGATGTTCACCTGATGATCGTTAATCCCGAAAGGTATTTTGAACGTTTCAGGGATGCAGGCGCCGAAATTCTGAGTATTCACTATGAAGGATGCACACATCTCCATCGCAGTGTTCATGCCATCCGCGAATTGGATATGAAAGCAGGCGTGGTGCTTAACCCGCATACTCCCGTTGCCCTTCTAAATGATATTATCAACGATCTGGACCTGGTTGTGTTGATGGCCGTAAATCCGGGATATGGTGGACAAGCATTTATCGAACAAACCTATTCCAAAGCATCTCAGCTTAAAGAGTTGATCCTTCAAAAATCAGCATCAGCGCTCATCGAAGTAGATGGGGGCGTAACCCTTGAAAACGCCGGAAAGCTTATCGATTGTGGGATTGATGTGCTGGTGGCTGGCCATACCGTATTTTCATCTGATGATCCGGTGCAGACCATCGAAGAGCTCAAAACCATCAGGTAAATCAAACATGCCGGAAAATAATTTCATACTTGTCGGATCAGGAAATGTTGCAACACAACTTGGTAAAGCCTTGTATCGCAAAGGGAAGAATATCCTGCAGGTGTATAGCCGCACTTTACAATCTGCCGAAACACTGGCCGGGATGGTTGGCGCTGATCCTGTTTCCGATCCAAAAGGATTGGTTACTTCGGATTGTATCTTTATTGTTGCTGTGGCCGATGATGCCATTGGAGAGGTTGTTGATCAGATAGATTTCAACAACAACATTGTTGTTCATACCTCCGGATCGATTGGAATCGATGTGCTTAAATATGCCTCCGGCCGTTATGGTGTTTTTTACCCGTTACAGACTTTTTCGAAGGTAAGGGATATTGATTTTTCAGAAATCCCCATCTGCATCGAAGCCTCTTCACCAGAAGTTGAAAAAACCCTTGTTGATTTGGGCGGAGAATTGTCTGGAGATGTCAGGCTGATTGATTCCCAACAGCGCGTTTACATTCACCTTGCAGCAGTTTTTGCAAGTAATTTCGCCAATTATATGTATTATCTGGGTGAGGATATCCTGAAAAAACATGGAATTTCCTTCGACATACTCAAACCATTGATCAGGGAAACTGCTGAGAAAATGGAACATAAAAATCCCAGGGAGGCACAAACAGGACCTGCCGTCAGGAGGGATATGCATATCATACAAAAGCATATTGACCTATTGGCTGACGACAACGAAAAAAGGGATTTGTATGCGTGGCTAAGCAGGAAGATATTGGATATTGGGAAATGAATGAATAATGGAATGATGTTATAATACGAGCAACAAACAGGCATCGTCCAGTAGGGTAGGATTTGCCGTGATGGCGGACATGCCGGTGGATGGTGAAGATGGAGTATTGGAGTAATGGAGTGATGGAAGGTTTGAATGATAGAACATATAGCGAACGAAGCGACAGGGCGAACGAAGCGAACGATGAAGTGGAATAC
>JABMQA010000109.1 GCA_013203545.1 Bacteroidota bacterium | reverse complement strand
TCCTTAAAACATTGACGTTTTGAATACATTTCAGAATTATGAATATGTTTTTTATGGACATTATGGACGGACACTAATTACAAAAACCAGGGCGATTACCTGGGGCTTTCCAAAACCGAGTTGCACCAGATTTACCGTACACTCGACCAGTTGTATGAACGCCAGGAATCGCTCAAGCATATGATTTACCAAAAGGGGCGGGATTTATTTAACCAGAAACTTGATGTGGTATTTTATGATGTAACGACATTCTATTTTGAAAGCGATAAAGAGGATGGCTTTCGTGAAAAAGGTTTTGGCAAGGACGGTAAAATAGGCAATACTATCGTTGTGTTTGGAATGTTGATCGACCAAAACAAACAGCCGGTAGGTTATGAGGTTTATCAGGGCACTCAATACGAAGGCCACACTTTTACAGATGCCCTTAAAAGATTGAAAAAGAAATACCAGGTTGGGAAGGTTATCTGCGTTGCCGATAGCGGTATGATGAATGTTGATAACATAACAGAAACAGAAGGGGAAGATTATGAATATATTATTGGTGAAAGGCTGAAAAGCATCTCCCATGCAAAGCAGGATGAAATACTGGATTTGAAAAAATATCAAACCATAACAATACCGGATGAAGACAGCGGGCAGGAAATCGAAATAAAGTATTACATCACCAGTTACAAAAACAAGAAACTCATCACTACATATAGTAAGAAAAGGGCAGCCAGGGATAAGGCACAGCGCGAAGAAAAAACAGAAAAGGCAAAAAGGCTCATGCAAGGCCCCAGCCAATTAGAAAAAAAAGCAAAAGTCCATTATCTAGAAAAACAAGGGGAAAACACATACACCCTTGATGAAAAAAAGATTAGCAAAAGTGAGCGGTTCGATGGTTTTTTGAGCGTTGCCACCAACAACAAAAACCTTTCGGCACTTCAAATCCTGGATGCCTACAAACAACTTTACAAGATAGAGCAATCCTTCCGAAGTTTTAAAACATTCCTGGAAACACGCCCAATGTACCACTGGACAGAAAAAAGGATACTGGGCCACCTTGCACTTTGCTACATCTCTTTTACACTACTTAACCATCTACAACTACGCCTGAGGCAAAAAGAGACCCCATTAACAGAAAACCAAATCAGGAAAAGCCTGATGAAAATGCAAGTGAGCCTTTTAAAGCAGGATAAAAAAGAATACTACCTGGCCTCGAAAACACCGGAAAATGCCCACAAAATAATGAAAGCGCTTCGCATCAGGAGCCTACCTGACCTGATACCAAAGGAAGCCATAAACACTTACCTGTAACTAAATGATAAAAAGGATGATACGAGACGGGCCATAGGAAGTGCATACCCACCAGTTGACCACTCACCCGATAAGAGGTGTAGTGCGAACCGTGATTTTATATATCATTGGTGAATAGCAAGATAGACGATTTAAGTGTCAAACTCAAGCTGAATATTGAACCGCAGAATGTAGAATTTACTCGCTATCATTAATGTTGTCCAAAGGACTCCTTTGGAGAACCGCAAAATGTTGAACCGCATTTAGGGCTGCCATCCCTGGAAGCTTTAAAATCAGGTGGTTCATCGTTTCCGGAAATTTCTTTCCGTATGATTGATAATATCATTTCGAGGGATGGCATCCCTGCCGTTGTTTTAGCATGTTGTCCAATGGGCCCCTTTGGAGAACCGCAAAATCGTACACCGGACATCTGACATCTTTTACAACAACATCAGCCTATCCCACCCAAATCGTCTTAATATTCACAAACTCCTTGATGCCATAATGCGACAACTCCCTGCCATAACCTGAGTGCTTGATGCCTCCAAAAGGCAACCTTGGATCAGATTTGGTCATCCCGTTGATGAAAATACTACCGGTTTCTATTTGACGTGCAAGACTTATTCCTTTTTCGATATCCTGTGTCCAGAGGCTTCCACCCAGGCCATACTTACTGCTGTTGGCCATATCGATCGCTTCCTTGTCATCACCAGCTTTAATCACCGCCATGACCGGCCCAAATGTTTCCTCTTTAAAAATGGGCATTTCCAGCGAGTCTCCGGTAATCAATGTTGGCTGGTAATAACATCCTTTCCCATCTATCTTTTCGCCACCCATAATCACTTTTGCCCCCAGAATTACAGACCGCAGCACCTGATCATGGATATCTTCAACAAGATCGGGACGGGCCAATGGGCCAAAGTTGGTTTGCGGATCAGTGGGATCGCCCGGAGATAAATGCTGCATCAAAATCCCGGCCTGCTCAATAAACGCATCAAAAACATCCTTGTGGACGATAAACCGTTTGGCTGCAATACAGCTCTGGCCGGTGTTGATCATCCTTGCCGTGAGGGCAGTCTGTACACACTTATCAATATCAGCATCCGCCAGCACGATATAGGGATCGGAGCCTCCCAGTTCGAGGACAGTCTTTTTTAAATGATGACCTGCCCGCTCGGCAACTTTGCTGCCTGCCGCTTCGCTTCCCGTTAGTGTTACAGCCTTCACCTTTTTGCTGGCAATAACATGCTGAACCAAGTTTGCAGGTATCATTAATGTCCGGAACAAATCTTCAGGAAATCCGGCCTCACGGAAAACACTTTCGATGGCCAGGGCGCATCCGGGAACGTTGGATGCATGCTTAAGCAAACCTGCATTGCCGGCCATGAGCGCAGGGGCTGCAAACCTGAAAACCTGCCAGAATGGAAAGTTCCAGGGCATCACGGCCAAAACGGTTCCAATGGGTTCAAACGAAACGAAACTTTTACCGGCATCGGTTTTAATGAACTCATCCTGAAGAAAAGTCTCAGCATTATCGGCGTAAAATTCGCACACCCATGCGGATTTCTCAACCTCGGCTTCCGACTCTCCAATCAGCTTTCCCATTTCGAGGGTCATCAGCAGGGCATATTCGCCTTTTCGGTCCCTAAGAACATTTGCGGCCTTGTGCATCAATGCTTTTCGGTCTGCAATCGGAACTAATTTCCATTGGCCCCATGCCTTATCAACCATTTTAATAATCGAATTACAGTCATCTAAAGTATGTTCGGTGTACGCTCTGAGGGTTTCACCGGTGGTGGGATTGATACTTTTCATTTGTTCAGATTTGGCTTAGATTGGAAAATGAAACTTACTTTTGCGAATTTACAAAAACATACTGGAATGGAAGCATGGAAATTAATGGATTTTTCAACCATCAAAATGATCATCTGGGATTGGAACGGAACCTTACTCAATGATGTGGGGGTG
>JABMQA010001223.1 GCA_013203545.1 Bacteroidota bacterium | reverse complement strand
TTGATCCTTGAACCCATATTTACAGTTGTTTGATCGTAGTTGCTGTTTGGGATGATTGGGGTATGATCAGTTCGCGTGAGCGATACCCTGATGGTTCCCAGGTCATTTCCTCCCGAAAATGCGAGGTTATGGGTTGTTGAACTTCCATTATCGAAATAAAGTTCCAGGTTGTCGGGCTGGGGCGTGTAGGGACGCATTTCGCCATCCCACCATTTGAGCATCTGGCCATTCATTTTCGGACCCCACGATGCTGCCGTTCCATAGTATCCAAACAGCTCAGAGGTAGGTTTACCAAAGGGGCCATTGTCGGCATGAGTGGATGTGGGGTAGATGTATGTTCCTGTACTATCCTCCATGAATTGTGGTTCAGACAATGAAATCGGTCCGCCGGCACCATAGGTATTTTGCACATCCCTGTAGCGGTACGGAGAAATAATTTTGTGGGTAAAACTGTAGTTGATACCAATGCCTTTTTGTTTTTTCCCTCTCTTTGTGGTGATTAGTACCACGCCGTTAGCACCTCTGGAACCATAAAGTGCAGAGGCAGTAGGGCCTTTCAGGATACTGATATCTTCAATATCAGCCTGGTTGACGTTATTAATGGCAGAGCCCCAGTCCTGTCCACGGCCAATTTCTTCAAGGCCGGGCGTGTTTTCGATGGGTACGCCATCTACCACAATAAGCGGCTGGTTGTTGCCGGTAATGTTGTTGTTTCCCCTGATGACAATACGGGTGGTTCCGCCTTCAACACCGTCGGGTTCTGAAACCTGAACACCTGCCGACCGGCCACTCAGGGCATTGATTACGTTGGGAGCATTGGAACGTTCGAGTTCTGAACCGGAAAAGCTTTCTGTGGTGTAACCGATTTCTCGTTTTTCCCTTTTGATTCCGAGTGCTGTAACCACAACTTCCTCGAGATTCTGTGCTTCAGGAGCCAGTATGATATTGATCAGCGTACGGCCGTTCACCGCTTCCATTACCTCGATAAATCCAAGGAACCTGAAAACAAGTGTGTCTGATTGTTGAACGCCGGACAATGAATAATGACCCTCGAAGTCGCTGATGGTTCCGTTGAGGGTACTTTTAACATAAATTGATACACCCGGAATGCTCAGGCCGTCTTCAGCAGAAGTTACCGTACCTGTTATGGTGATCTCCTGGCCAAAGCCGGAAAAAGCAACAGCTGCAATGCCAACAAGTAAGAGTAGTTTTCGTATCATAATTCAATTTTTGTTTTGTCTTCATTTTGAATTAAAAAATGCACCACACGACCTTCGCTGAATTAATTCTACAGGTAAAACCACCTGTTTCCAATTTCCATTTGAAGCTTTGGTGATATCCTCCAATAAAATATTAAAGGCCCACTCACCAATATCTTCAACCGGCTGGGCTATGGAGGTGATGGCCGGGTAGCTGAACCTGAAAAGGTCGATGTCGTCGAAGCTGATGAGTGCAACATCCTGTGGAATACGTATATTCATTTCATTAAGGTATTCCATACAGGCTACAGCCACATTGTTGTTGGATGAAAAAATGGCATTGATCGATTGAGGTGGTTGCAATAAATCCGACATTACCTGCCGCACATCATGGCCAATATTTTTACAGTTAATTTCGCGGATCAGTTTTGAATTGAAACGGATGCCATGTTTTTTTAAAGCCGCTTTGTAACCGGCTTCGCGGTCATTAATTGTTTTTAAGTAGGAAGGTGAGATTCGTAGCAGGCCTATTTTTTTATAGCCATTATTAATAAGGTGTTCAGTTGCCTTAAATCCACCATCGAAGTTATCCACACCAACGTAGTGGCTCGAAACCCTCGACAATTGCCTGTCGATGAGTACGAATGGAAAATTCTCTTTTTTAAGGTGCTTAAATTCAGTAGATTCCTGTTGGGATGTTGACACAATTATGCCGTCAACCTGTCGCTCCCGTAACATTTCTATCAATCGAATTTCCTTTTGAGGATCTTCATCCGAGCTACAGAAGATTAAATTGTATCCATGAATGCCGGCAACGTTTTCAATTTTCTTTGCAATTTTCGAATAGAATGCGTTTGAAATGTCAGCTACGATAAGGCCAATGGTTTTGGAGCTCCCAAGGCGCAGGCCACGTGCCAGCATATTGGGTTTGTAGTTTAGTTCCCTGGCTTTTTCTATTACTTTTTGCTGCGTTACCGGACTGATTCCCTTCTCCTTACCACGGTTGTTTAAAACTATCGAAACCAGTGCGGAGGAGACGTTCAGGCTTTTAGCGATATCACTGAGGGAGGTCTTTTTCATGATATTGAAAAGCTTAAACGTTTAATGAAATTATTAATCTTGTAAGTATCATAATTACAGGATTTTACATTCAAATAAAATGATTGTCACAAATTTAGAATAATTATTTCACATAAATGCAACATTTAATGAAAATATTTTTAGGTTTTAAATTTAATTTGGTGCTATTTAATAATCCTGTCAAAATAACTTCCCCAAATCAATCTGACATCTTTTGTAAAAACTACCTGTTTTATTACAGATTTCTCCTTTCAACACTTCGCTACGCTTGTGTTTCCAGTCGAAATGACAAAGCTATTGTTGGTAGTGAATAGGGGGTTAAGGGGTGGGGCGGCGCGGCGCAGCCGCCCCACCCCTTAACCCCCTCCTGTTTATATGATAAACACATGTCATTTCGACGGAGTCACGCCAGGGCGTGACGACAGAGAAATCTCTTTATTTGCAATGTAATCTATTATTTACAAAAGCAATTTTTATTAGTGAAGGGGGAAGTTGTTAGCGATTAGTTTGGGGTAATTATTTTGAAAATGTCATTTAGTTTGGTTAAATGATTTATTTCACCTCCGATTGTAGTGTCACCAACCTAAATATTTATTTATCATTCACACAATTAAGATAGTCACTACTGTCCGATAAATTTTTGCCGGACAGTTGTGTAAGCTAATAAAATGTTATCTTTGAAAATTAACTAATCTCACAAAAAAATTATTTACGTTAATATTTCCAACTCTCTGCAATGTAAAATATTTAATACCAAATATTTATTCTCTGATTGTTTAACCAAAAAGAAAGAATTCCTATGAAAAAAAAAATTACTGTTCTTCTAATCTTAAGCATTTTCCTGGGCTGCCAGTACGGTTGTGACCAGGGAGGCAAAAGCAAGGATGTAAAATCAAAACATCAGCCCATTGTCGCTGAGCTCATGCAGCTTGTGGATGACAATACCGACATTAAAAATGCGCTTCAAACGTCGGTTGAAACGGCCGGTCGCCTGAATATCACAACCCTCGGGGAATATTACAATTACCTCGACGGCTTGGTTACCATGATACCCACGGCCAGGAACATCCTTCCTCAAATCCTGGAATATTATTACCTGATCGACCAGTCCCCCGATGGCTTTCTGCAAACGAATGAATTGTTTCAGCAGTGGACCCACAAGTTCGCCGATGAATGGGGGCTTTTTATGGATACACCCGGATCGGTTGAAGGCCTTGAAACCTTTTACAACGATCCCAGTTTCCATATGGATGACTATTACCAGGGCCCCAGCGGATGGCTGACTTTTAACCAGTTTTTTGCCAGGCACGTGAAGCCGGGAAAACGGCCGGTTGCCGGTTTATGTGATGATAAGGTGATCGTATCACCTGCCGACAGCGAATTTGCCGGTGTCTGGGAGATCAACGATGAGGCTGAGATTGTAGTGAAAGGCATGAAATACTCAGTGTTTCAGCTTCTCGACGGCAGCCCTTATCAGGACCGTTTCAGGGGAGGGACATTTATTCATGCTTTCCTGAATGTGAACGATTATCACCGTTACCATGTTCCGGTAGGTGGAGTGGTGAAAGAAGTGAGGGATATTACCGGCAGGGTGGTGCTGGAAGTGATAAAAAAGGAAGACGGATCACTCGGTGTGATTGATGGTACAGGCTATCAGTTCACACAGCAAAGAGGTTTGATTGTCCTCGAATCACCAATTGGACTGGTTGCCACACTTCCCATAGGCATGGCACAGGTATCTTCCTGTAATCTCCATGCTGAGGAGGGTGCAACACTTGCCAAAGGCGAAGAATTTGGTTATTTCCAGTTCGGGGGATCCGATATCATTGTCATGTTTGAACCCGGAAAAGTAAAAATTACGGCTGAACCCGGCACACATTACAACCAGGGTGTACAGATTGGTTATGCAATAAAATAAAAAGATGGAAATTATGAAGACCAATAAACAGATATTTTTAAGTATTATTTTCGGTTGTTTTTGCATTGGTGCACTGATGATGTGCAATCAACCTGATCAAAAAGGTGGCGACTCATCTGCAAATCAGCATCAGCCTATTGTTGATGAACTCATCACACTTCTCAAGGATAATCCTGATATAAAAGATGCCCTTGAAGCATCGCTTCAAAAGGCCAACAGGATGAATGTTCAAACACTTCCTGAATACTACAATTATATTGATGAAATGGTAACATTGATCCCAACCACCAGGAACCTGCTTCCCAATGCACTGGAATTTTATTACCTCATCGATAATTCACCTGACGGTTTCCTGCAGAAAAACAAGTTATTTTCAGATTGGAACCACAAATTTATTGACGATTGGGGTAAGTTCCTTGGCACACCGGAATCGGCAGCAGGCCTGGCGACATTTTATACCGATCCTACCTATCATATTGAAGATTATTACGAGGGTCCCAGTGGATGGCTGACTTTTAACCAGTTCTTTGCAAGGGATTTCAGGCCTGGAAAACGGCCGATAGCTGGACTTTGCGACGATGGAATTATTGTAGCGCCTGCCGATAGCAAGTATCATGGCTCATGGGAGATAACAGAGGATGCTGAAATTACGGTAAAAGGCATTACCTGGTCGGTGCTTGAGCTAATGGATGGCAGCCCCTACCAGGACCGTTTCAGGGGAGGGACATTTATGCACAGTTACCTGAGTGCGCACGATTACCACCGCTTTCATGTGCCCGTAAGGGGCATTGTAAAAGAATCAAGGGTCATTACCGGGGATGTGGTGCTGGACGTTGTGATGAACGACGATGGTTCGCTTGATATGGTGGATGGTACGGGTTACCAGTTCACCCAGGAACGGGGACTGATCGTAATGGAATCGCCCATTGGCCTGGTGGCCATCCTACCCATCGGCATGGGGCAGGTATCATCGGTGACCATGACAGCAGATGTAGGCGTTGAACTTCATAAAGGGGAAGAATTCGGGTTTTTCCAGTTTGGTGGTTCCGATATCATTATTCTGTTTGAGCCCGGTAAGGTAAAGATCACCGCTGAAATTGACACACATTATAAGGTTGGTGAGGCGATCGCCCGTGTAATCAGGTAGATTTGTTCATGAATGAAAATCCGTAATGTACACTACGTGGTTGTTTGTACCAACTAACATAAAACTTTTTGTGCTACAATACCAAAACTCCTACTGAGTTTTTGAAAATAGTTATTGATAATTATTTATAATCCTGTTGAATAGAAACCCGGTACGGGCTTTGGTAATGTAGCAAAATTAAACCATAAAGGCCACAAAACCCGGTATGGGTTTCGCTATATTATTCACCGCCATTTTTTATTATCTTATTTTCACATCCAAATCCTTGATCATCCATCTGTAATAAT
>JABMQA010001222.1 GCA_013203545.1 Bacteroidota bacterium | reverse complement strand
GATTTGGGCTCTAGGGGATTTAAATTTTATGGACTTCTTTTAATTCGAGATCTGATTATTTTTGATGATGGATATTCTTTTGGGGCTAAAGAATTGAAAGATTAAACCCCACACCCAATCAATCCTCGACAAAAGGCACAAAAATAAAACCTGGAATTTGTTTTTGAATAACTAATTTACTTTTTGTTTTTTTAATAACAACTAATGATTGATCATAATATTTAGTAACAGGTGCTACAATTAATCCTTTTTCTTTTAATTGAGCGAAGAGATCTTTAGGAATCTCTCGGCATCCTGCACTTATTAAAATCCTATCAAAAGGAGCATGTTGCTTTAAACCATTTATACCATTTTTAGCCTAGTCCCTGAAGGTTTCGACGGACCTTTATTTACTACCAAAATACCTGATGGCTTTCACCCGGTCAGCATCTGGCATCATGAAGAGCTGAAGACGGATACCATTGAGAAAAATCTTTACCCGGTTGTTTCAACCTATTCATTCAATAAATCGTGGCTCGGCACAAGGAGGGAAGGCAATGTGGATGTAATTGCCATTTTGCCGGATCTGATTAAAGTGCAGCTTCGTATTGACTCCCTGTTTGTTTCAGCGGATGAGGGTGACAGAATCATTATAACTGCCGGCAATCCTACATACCAGAACCAGGGGATTGAACTCCCATTTGGTAATCATGCACTAAAACTAAATGACCGGTTCGGGCGTTACGAGGGTAAGTTCGTAATACAGCTTTTTGACGACCAAAATCAATTGATGGATGAAAAAACAGTTTTCCTGGAACCAGCCACCTCGAAGCTGATCAGTCGTTTTGAACGATCAGAGCCGGCAGATGCTATCCCTGATGGTATGGTTGAAATCCCTTCCGGTACTTTTGTATTTTCTGCATACAATCCCGACCAGTTCATTCCTTACCCTGATAATTCTGATGGTGACACATTGCTCATCAGGCGATTTTTCGTTGATGAATACCCGGTCACCAACCAGGATTATTATAATTTTATGACACAGGCAAACTATTCACCCGATGACAATACCAAATTTTTGCATCATTGGGAGCTGGGAAAATGCTGGCCGGGTGAAGAAAACTATCCTGTGGCTTTTGTCAGCCTTTCTGATGCCAGGGCATATTGTGGGCATTATCGCAAGCGGTTACCTACCGAAGCCGAATGGCAATATGCCGCTCAGGGCACAGAT
The DNA here is from genome assembly GCA_013203545.1 of Bacteroidota bacterium. Classification (GTDB taxonomy): domain Bacteria; phylum Bacteroidota; class Bacteroidia; order Bacteroidales; family 4484-276; genus JABMQA01. Next base: position 2,989 of record JABMQA010001222.1, on the reverse strand, counting down.
GGCAGGAAATGGCCGTGGGGATCCGATTTTGATTCAACATTATGCAACAACGCGCTGGGGCATCCCACACCGGTTACCATGTTTCGAAATGGAAAATCACCATTTGGCGCGAAAGATATGATCGGAAATGTATGGCAACTCACCAGTGATGTATATGATAATGGCGCATACTATTACGTAATTATGAAAGGCGGAAGCTACTACAAACCCACTTCAAGCTGGTGGTACGTGCAGGGTGGGCCTCAACCAGCCGGTCATCAGCAAATGTTGTTAATGGTTTCACCGGGATTCGACAGGAATGGAACTGTAGGCTTCAGGTGTGTTAAAGATGCAAAACAGAAGTGATTGAGCAGAGACAAATTACATAAAAAATAAAGAACTAATCAGGCAGAATGAAAGCTTAAGCAATATATTAAACGAAAAAAACGAACTGCTTGAAGAAATCAAGATACTGAGAACCAATATTAAAACAAAGGAAGCCTTAGAAAGAGAAAACTCCTCATTACATAAAATTGTTGGTCTATTTCTTCACCGCAAGTTTTCCAATTCTCAGAAAAAAGAATTATTGGAAATTTATCAGAAACACCTCTCGCCATATCTAAAATCCCGATTAATAATCGAATATATGAACAAACTGGGGAAAAATTCCCATCGTCAGGCATTTTCATTATCAGAGGATGAAAAGTCCGAAATTAGAAATATAATTGGCAATAATCAAAACAAAGAGGACGGATTTCAGGAACTCTTCAATTATATTAATTACGTGGTTGGAAAAGATGAAAAGAATATCTCCAGATGGATCAGGAAAAAAACCAGATACCTGTAATAATTATTAAAATTTGGCATTTACGCTTGGTATTGATAATTGAAAATTGTACATTTGACGACTAATATTAGATATTAGTTAACGCAGGTAAATTATTACAATCTCTGACAGATTTTACAAACTCTATCCCCTAATTATCTCATTAATTCGCCTGAAATAAATGTTACTTGATGTTGATGTCAATGAAAGGGCCAAGTATCATTTTTCGGAAGAGTCGATTTAGCCTTATTATATTTATTAATCAATAAAAAGAATAATTATGAAGAAAGCAGCTACACTTCTAATGGTGTTAACTTTTGTAGTTTCAACCATTTTTGCACAAAACCCTAACAGCATGGCTCAGCCAAAGGTCAGGACGTGTTTAAAAGTGGATACATATATCCCGCTCCGGGATATCACTCCACACCCTTCCCTCCCCCGAAAAGACAAAAACCATGAACAGAACGATATGTGGGAAGGCAGGGAATATCCAAACCGGGATAATGCCTTGCCAAAAGGACCCGATCCTGCCTGGCAAAGCGATATGGGCCTAAATTCCGGCAGGGCTCCTCATACTAATTTTGAGGCACTCAGAAACTCTGATAATTCTACCAGGATTGCGCCACCTGATTCCGACGGTGATATTGGGCCAAATCATTATTTTGCCATGGTCAACAATGTTTTTGAAATTTTTGACCGGGATGGCAATACCCTTTTTGGACCGGCTGGAAATACAACACTCTGGGATGGCTTTAATGGAAACTGGACCGGTAAGCCCATCAGCGACCCGATAGTACTTTATGATGAACAGGCTAACCGGTGGTTTGCCAGTGTGTTTACAACTTCCCCGGATGGGAGTGGTGACTATTTTATTTTGATTGCCATTTCTCAAACTGGTGATCCCACAGGTACCTATCACAGATATGCATTTGACTGGCCGTCTAAACCTGACTATGCTAAATTTGGTGTGTGGCCTGATGGTTACTATATGGGATGCAACACCAGTACAGATGATGTTGCTGTGTTTGAACGCTCAAGAATGTTAAATGGCCTTACTGCCGATGTGGTGTCATTCGACAACCCGGACAGACCAGACAGCGGGTTCAACTGCTTAATGCCGGCGGATTGTGATGGTACATTTCCAACAGCAGGAACCCCCTGTTACTTCGCTACCATCAGCGATGATGCCTGGGGCGATTACCCCACCGACAGATTGCTGGTTTGGGAATTTCATGTGAACTGGTCATGGCCTTTTCTTTCAACCTGGTCGTCACCTTATTCCATCCTTACCAGTGCCTTTGATTCGGAGTTTAATCCATTCGGATGGGGCGAAATACCACAACCGGGAACTGCCCAGGAATTGGACTGTATTCCATGGATATTGATGTACAGATTGCAATTTAAAAATTTCGGCTCTTATTGGTCCATGGTATGCAACCATACAGTGGATGTTAATGCCACCAACCATGCGGGAATCAGATGGTACGAACTGAGAAAGACAACCGGAAACTGGTATATCCGCCAGCAAAGCACCTTTTCTCCTGATTCCGATAACCGTTTCATGGGTAGCATGGCTATGAACAATAATGGCGATATTGCATTGGGGTACAGTATTTCAAGTTCATCAACATTCCCATCCATTGGATACACCGGAAGAAAAAGTTCCGATCCATTGAATACAATGACATTTATTGAAGAAAGTATATTTAATGGCACTAACTCACAAACAGACACACGGCGGTGGGGAGATTACAGTATGATGAGCATCGATCCCAATGACGGGGAAACATTTTGGTACATATCTGAATACGCCGGAAACTATGGTGACTGGGCTGACTGGATCACGCAGGTAGCTGCCTTTTCATTTGACTATTGTTCAGCAAGCGGAGGTTGTGAAGAATACATTTCACGGGTTCAGATTGGATCGATCGACAATAGCTCCGATTGTGATGAATATTCCGACTACACGGAACAATCTACCGATATCCCGATGAATGGTTTTGCTGAAATTACAATAACCAATGGGGCTGGTTGGTCCTCAGACCAGTGTGGTATATGGGTTGACTGGAACCGCGATGATGATTTCAATGATGCCGGCGAAACCATTTCCGTTTCAGGTACTCCGGGTTACGGCCCATATACAGCAAATATTGATCCCCCTGACGGCATTACCACCGGAGAATG
>JABMQA010001221.1 GCA_013203545.1 Bacteroidota bacterium | reverse complement strand
AGAAAGTACAGATGGTGGTTTCATAAAATGGGGTTGGAAAAACGGGCTGACCAAGTTCAAAACAATATTTCCCATCGCAACCTGCAATATGAACCCCCTCCTTTATCACATTGTGGGGATAATTGAACGACCACATCCAATCCGGTAAATAGGCAAGCCATTCCGGCTTGGGTTCCAGGTTTGGCACTCCCCAGCAGCCATCTCCTGACAACTGGCAACCAATTCGCCCCACTGCATAGGCGATCATTAATCCCGGCGCAACCGTGTCGGCCATTACGGGCCATTTTATCTTATTCTTCTCACCATAAATGGCAACTGCAAAGGTCGCAACAATCAATCCTCCATAAAACGTCAGTCCACTGAATGAAAATAATGTTCCGAAAGGATCGCTGAAAAAATCATCCAAATGCTCAACAACATCAAACAGTTTAGCGCCCAGAATACCTGAAAACGCAGCAATTAGAATAATACCGGCAGTTAACTGTTGTGGAAACACCGTTATGGTTTCTTTAACCGGTTTTTCAAGTTGTTCCTTTTTACCTTTCCGGTAGATCAGGTAAACCGATACAACCGCAAACACAATCCCGCCAACAAAATTCCCCTCCGCAGATAGCAGGAAATCCTGCGGATTGTCAGAAAACGCATGGTAGTTCAGTGCAATACCTATCACCTTGAACCCAATAACAAAATAGAGCACCCCTGTTATTGCCAGATCGCCTGGTCGCGGTGGCTTACCTTTTGTAATTGTTTTTGTTTGTGATGGAATGATTCCAATGCGCCCCTTCCTTTTCAATTCGAAGTAAACCATAATTCCACCCACCACAAAGGCAAAGGCTACAAAAAAACCATAGGTCTGAACCGGTAGTTCAAAACCGGTCCCTAAAATATCGTTGATCAGATCACTAAAACGAGGATACATAAGCAGTTAATATTGATCATTTTTTAGATTAGAACCTAAAATTGGAGGGCAAATATAGTTGTTATAATAGACATTCTAGTATTTTTAAATATTCCATATCCCGGGTATGCTTTCTGAATTACTTCACGGACTTCGAAAACTCGGACCACTTTTGCAGAATGATACCCCCTACAATTAGTGCCAGCCCAATAACGGTTGATATCATAATCATCTCCCCAACAGCGTATCTGATGAAAAATAATGAAATAAACGGGGAGATAAACACAAGATTGGAAATTTTGGCTGTTGTAGCTGATAGCTTAAGTGCCTTTAACCAAAGCATATAGGTAACTCCCATCTCGAACAGTCCAATGTAAACCGCACCAGTCAAACCTTTAATACTTATCATCGAGAAGCCGGATGTTCCAATTAAGTAGATTAGAATGTAAAGGAAACCAAAAACAAAATTTAAGAGCAATTTTATGGTATCATCTTTCCGGTCTTTCATGTTGTAGATCCAGAAAATTGCCCAGAACAATGCGCTCAACAAAGCCAGCCCAACACCCAATGGATTGGAAAACGACAATTCAAATACTTTTCCCCGGGTTCCGATTACCATTGTTCCCGAAAAACTGATGAATATAGCCAGGATACTCACCCATCCAATTTTTTGTTTGAGTAAAGGGATAGAAAGCAATACCAGCACCACCGGCCAGATATAATTAAGGGTACCGGCTTCCTGGGCAAGTAACAGGTTGTAGGCTTTTAAAAGTACGAAATAGTATAGAAACGGGTTTAAAAACCCTAAAATGGCAGCCCTGACAAAATCGCTAACCCTTAACAAACGCATTTGATATAACTTGCCCTGAGCCAAAATGGTAATTGAAAATATGATAATTGATACCACTGATGCCCAAAATAGCAATTCAGGAAATGAAATATACCTCAGGCCTATTTTAAGGGCCGACCCGACAGTTGACCACAGAAGAATCGCGAAAATTGCAAAAAAATATGCCCGGCCTTGCTGCTTCATTGCGCAAAATTAATCGAAATTTATTCCTTATGGTGGTATTTTGAAATCAGTGAGAATATGATTTTGGAATCAATGTCATTATTATTTCGCGATACCTCGCCACCTTGTTGAGAGGGGTTTCATGAACAATTACAGGCCTGTTCGCATCCGAACACTGCATTCCTAATATCGAACACCATTTGACCTCAGCGTCAGTGCTGCTGTATTAAACATATTGATTTTACGTACTTTATCAATGTCGGCACAGTTTTAGTAAAACCCTCCATGTAAAACAAAAGATGATGTATTCAAAATATTTACCAATACTAATAATTATCCTTTTTGGAATCCTACAGGTCTCATCACCTGTACTGGCATCATCAGAAAAATGCCCGAATCAGGAGGTTTGCTGTAAGGAGGTAAATATCAACAATCATCAAACCACCTGCGAGCAAGTCGAATTTAAAAACACTCCGATTCCTGCTTGTGATAAAAGCAAAACCGAAGAAGCCTACATTGATGACATTCCTTTTAATACAAGAGAAATAGTAAAAAATATTGATTCGGGAAAATCAAGGATTTTAAAAGAACAAAGCGTTCAAAGTAAGAATGTGATAACATCGATGTTTAATGTTTTAATTAATTGGGTTAGATTATTTTTCCAAATACATTGAAATAAAGTTTTTTTTCCCCTCCCTCATAATTGATTTAAGTTAGTATCTGATTTTGATTGCAAAAAAAGAGCCGCTCCCGCGGCCTTTTTTTTTATTGGAATAAATACTTTGGTGCACTACTGTCCGGTAAAAGAAAATGTTGAAGTAGGGATTTGTCGATCACCCATCCTCATCGGGGTGTTTGCGAAATTTTCATATGATCATTAAGCAGAAAAACATTGATTACGAAGAATTATACTGTACGTTATCGTGCAGTAATATATTCGCAACCGAACAACCTGTAATTGGCATGTTTGTAAAAATGATTCGTAAGTT
>JABMQA010001220.1 GCA_013203545.1 Bacteroidota bacterium | reverse complement strand
ACGGATCAACAGACGGTACCCGCATCGCAGCAGCATGGGAAAGTGGGATGGACAATGCCGTCCGGTTCGATTCGGCCAGGCTGGTAAAAATCAATCAATCCGCCTGGTCGCTGAACCAGGAGTCGATAGATTTGAATGCCTTCCTGTATGCAGAAAAAATGTATCTGTCCAAACTGGCAAAAATTATTGAGGATAAAGCATTAGTTGAAAAATACAACAGCCGGTTGCCTGTGCTCAAAAACCGGATACAGGCCTATTTTTACGATTCAGTTTCCGGATATTTCTACGATAAAAGCACAACTGATCAGTCATTTATCAAGGTAATCGGGCCCGAGGCCTGGATCGTTCTGTGGGCTAAGATTGCCACAAAAGAACAGGCAAAGCAAATCATCGATAAAATTATGGATCCTGCACATTTCAATACCTACCTGCCATTCCCTACCCTGTCGGCCTCCCATCCACAATTTAATCCGCAAAACGGCTACTGGCGCGGACCGGTGTGGATAGATCAGGCCTGGTTTGCATTGGAAGGCATGAAGAATTATGGGTATGATGAACAATACCATGAAATGCTGAATAAACTTTTAAACAATGCAGATGGATTGCTTGCTATTGATCAGTCTATCCGGGAAAATTATGATCCGATCAATGGCCAGGGTCTGAATGCAACGCATTTTTCGTGGTCGGCGGTGCATTTGTTGTTGTTACTGCAAGGGGAATTATAGGGATCTTACACGAATATTATGTTTTGTTACTGTAAAATACTTTATGCCTGGATTATTATAATAACCTTCAACACAGATTAATATGGACTTTTCAATTTGGTTATATTGCGGTTGATCATATCTTAAAAAAATCACAGCCACCTTCTCAAAACGATGAGCAAATATCAATTCGCCAAAATCTTTATCTTCAGTAATAAGCAACCCATTATATCTTTTGGCTAATTTAATAACTTTTTTATCCGAAATTCCTGGGAAAGACTCTGCTATAGATAAAATCTCATATCCTAAACTTCTGAGTAGATGAATCCAATAAAACTCAACATTTTCATCAATGATTATCATCAGGCTTCAATGATCTGTTCATTGGCAATAATTTCAGCTGCATAAAATAATGCAGCATTTATTTGAATTCTTGATAATACCGGGTAACTATTCAATAAATCATCAAACGAATATCCGGAAGAAAGTTTCCTGATTATCAATTCAACCGTAATTCTTGTCCCCGATATTATTGGCTTGCCCAACATAACTTCAGGATCGCGAATAATGATGTTTTTGAAATCCATTGTAACAAGTATTAAAAATGAAATTAACAATGGGTAAAAATAGCTCCCATTATAACCTAACCTAATAAACTCTCAAATCTACAAAGATAATATTAAGAATAGGGGATTCAATACGAGATTTTTTATTATGTAGTTATTTACTTCCTGATAAAGTTCAGAAAACAAGAGGCAATAAAACTCAGAATTTATTTCCTCTCCACCGTTGGCACCCACTCATAAGCGCCCAGATCAGGGCTTTCAATACGGCTTACACCATCAATATCAAATGGGACGGTAGTAGCAATTTGAATACTTCCGGCGTCGATGGCTGGTGAGAGGCTGTCCAGGTGATAATTGTTTACTGCATAATCAACGAAGAGTGGATTTGTATTTTTGAAGCAGCTTTTATAATTTGATGTATCGGAAATATCAAGCGATGTTTTGAGCAGGCAATGATCGAATGTATAGATAAATTCATCGCCGGCATTGGCATCAATGGCCAATTCCTCATCGCGGTTCCCGTAAATGATGGTGTTGGCAAAATTGGCATTCATCGGGTAAGCATAGATGGTTCCGTCGTTATCCTCAATGTAGTTATTAAGTACAACCGACTGGGTTTGCCTCAGGCCGTAGTTGTAATAATTGGCAATGGTTGTCTGCCTGAAATCATAGGCTCCGCCCAGCGTAAGGGCAAGGGCATACTGCCCGCAATTGGCAAATACACAGTTGGTAGATGCAATCTGGTAAAACCGGGTTAAAATGGCTGCCCCCGACATGTTTTCGATAATGGTATTGGTAAGGTTCAACTGGTTTCCCATAAATTCCTGCAAAGTTTCGGCCTGTATCCCAATAAAGCCATTCCTGATCACAGCATAATTGATCTCGTTATTGATGGCTCCTTCATTAAGCCATATGCGGTCCCACTGGCCGGGTAGATCGCTGTAATAATTTTCGAGCCTGTCGCCCTGAAAGATCACCGGTTCTTCGATGGTACCGTTAACTTTGAGGGATCCACCCTTGTAGATCCACAATCCCGAGCCACTGTGAAAATGAATTTTTGTGCCGGCTTCAATCGTGAGGCTTCCCGTTGAATCCACTATGGCATAACCATAAACGACGATGGGCAGATCGCTGGTCCAGGTGGTGTCAACGCCTTCGCCGGCTACAATTTTGTATCTCGGAAGATTGGGCCTGTCGGTATCCCAGAGGATAAACCGTGCAGTTTGACCCCAGGCAACCAGATCAACATCCTGCAGGTTCCCGTTGGTTTGAAAGACGATAGAGTCCGTGACAATGTACGGCAGCGATTCATCATTGGGATCGATGGTCACGCGGGCAAAAATGTAAATACTGTCGTTACCGGGGATTTCAACATCCGAAAACTGCAGTCCTGAAACCCCGTCCACGTTAATGGAGTACCTGGATAAGCTGCCATTGGCCAGAGAAATACTCGAAATTTTGATTTTATTGTTGCTGGGATTGTGAATGGTAATATGTTGTGTAATCGATCCGATGGTGGAAAAAACCGTATCGAAAATGATGGTATCCGATGAAAAGCCAAGTGTGATGGATGGGCTGGTATCGATGGTATCGTCTTTTTTACAGGAGGAGATAATGAGAACTACAAGTATGGTGACGGCTAACAGCGCGTTGAAGATTTTTGACAGCATGATGTTTTATTAAATGAATGGCAAAGATAGTTTGAAATTCGCTTATCGGAATACGAAATTTGTCTGAGATTATTGTATGAAAGATGAAGTCTAGATCAGCTTCAGCTTTATGGCATTTTACAATACCCTAGGCTCTTAAAAAGTCATTAATGATAACATGTTACGATGTT
>JABMQA010001219.1 GCA_013203545.1 Bacteroidota bacterium | reverse complement strand
GGAATATGTTGGTGAGAAGTGGGAAGGTGTAAAAGAGAGAGACCCAACAGGGCTTCTCAACCGGTTTTTTTAGAATTAACTCGACATGGAATAAAGAATTAAATATTATGAGAAGTAACTATAGTAATAGTATTTTACAAAAGATATCAGGTGTTTTTATTCTGATATTGCATTTGCTTGGTGCCATATCAGCCCAGAATTACTCCTCAAGCGATAGTATCCGGTTTGAGATAACTACAGAGCCCGGTAATTTTCTTTATGTGGATGATGACAACACCACCGGCCCCTGGACTGGCACCATTGAAAACCCGTTTGAAAACATCCCGGAAGCGTTAACTGTTGCCGAGCCCGGTTTTTGGGTAGTTGTATTTCCTGGTAATTATCCCATCAACCAAAATCTCACTGTGGCGGCTGATATTGGCTTGCTTTTATTCAATGGCGATACTTTGCAGTTTAATGAAACTTTTGGCCTGGAAATTAACGGAGTATTAAAAGCCGCCGGCTACAGTAACGACAGCATTTATTTTACATCATCATCACCTGAAAGCTCATGGGCCGGGATACGGTTTATAAACAGCCAACCAGGCTCCGAACTTCACCATTGCAGCATTGATAACAGCATTGGCGGGGATGGTGATAAAGGTAGTGGAATTTACATCTTGGGTTCATCACCAAAATTTGTCCATTGTCTGATACAAAACAACAGTGCAAATTATGGGGCAGGTATTTATTGCGACAGTCTTTCTTCACCGGAAGTTATTAGCTGTTCTTTCAAGAATAATACATCAAATGTTTCAGGTGGAGGCCTGTATGGGATTCAAACAGATTCACTGATATTACAAGGAAATACATTTTCGGGAAACGTAGCTATTGGTAATGGTGGAGGATTGGCACTGCTGGATGCAAATGCCAACATTCAGGACAACCATTTTATAAACAACAATGCAAATGATGGCGGGGGCATCCATCTGGAAAATATTTCAGTAATTAGAGTTATTGTTTCAGGCAATGTTTTGGAATCTAATGCTGCACAAAACAATGGCGGGGCCATCAGTATTACATATTCAAGCCAGTTCAGTATTTCAGGGAATCTGTTTCTCACTAATTCGGCTCTTAACGGAGGTGCAGTTAATTTTGATAACGCTCAGGTCGATTTCAGTAACAATACGATTTTTAGTAATACTGCCGGAATTACCGGTGGCGGCCTGTCATCAAATAATGGCAATAATTCAATATTTAACAATATCATTTGGGGAAATAATAGTGCAGATAATACACAAATTTCAGGTACAGGGCTAAGTGTGAATTATAATGATGTAGAAGGTGGATATCCCGGGACAGGAAATTTTTCAGCAGATCCACTGTTCAAAAGCAGCACAATAAAGGATTTCCATTTAACACGATTGTCACCCTGCATCGACACTGGTGATCCGCTTAGTGCACCTGATCCGGATAGTTCCACTGCTGATCTCGGCATCTATTACTATCATCACCTTCCGCCCGAGATCATTCAACAGCCTGAAAACTTAACAACTGACGCGGATGAAAATGCAGTATTTGAAATTTTTACTTCAAGGGTAAAGGCTTACCAATGGCAGGAAAGCCAGGACCATGGAGAAAGCTGGACTGACCTTGAGGAGGCATCGATTTATAGCGGAGTAACGTCGAGCCAGCTTTGTATTGATGGTGTAACTTATTCCATGAATCAATATCAATACCGATGTGTTGTATTTGGTATTGGTGAGTATGCACTCATTTCTGACGCAGCTGTCCTATACGTTTTCCCAAAAATAACTATAGCCAGCGGATCGGAGGAAGTGTGTCCTGGAATAGTGGATATTCCCATAACTGTGACGGATTTTTACCAGGTTTCGGCTATGTCGCTTGCACTGATCTATAATCCAACGTTGGTGGAGTATATTGGCTACCACAACTTACATGATGCCCTTGCAGGAAATTTGTTAAGTGTTAATTCGTCCGGCGACAAAGTTCTGCTGAGCTGGGTTTCGACCGAAGCCGTAGATATTGGTGATGCTAACATCATTACATTTCAGTTTAATAGCCTCTTAAGTGGAGAAGGTGAACTTGTATGGGATACCATTACTCCCGGTAATTGTGAGTTGGCTCATCCTGACGGTCATGTTTTCAAAGATACTTATGTCAACAGTGAATTGACAGTTTATGAACTACCTGAAGTTACTATACAACCTGGTGATCTGACTATTGATTCAGGTGAAGGTGCATCATTTACCATCACTGCCAACGGATCAGGATTAAGCTATCAATGGCAGCTTAGTACCAATGGTGGTAATAATTGGGAGAATCTACTAAATAGCTGGCCTTATTATGGTACAAACACAAAATTTTTAGGGATTGAACAAGCTACACTCACCATGCATAATTATATGTACCGGTGCTATATCAATGGGTTTTGTTTTCCTTCCGATACTTCTGATGTGGCAACGCTGAGGGTTAACCCTGTGATCACTACTATAGCCGCCACAAGTTTTACATGTCCCGATACAGCAATCGTGGAAATTTCGACGCAGGAATTTTACCATGTGTCAGCATTTTCGCTGGCGCTGGCGTACGACGCTCAGGTTTTAGACTACTCAAATTATCAGGGATTAAATTCATCGCTGGAAGCAGGAACCCTGGTCGTTCATTCATCGCAGGAAAAGGTCTGGATGTCATGGACTTCGGTTAATCCTGTTGATGTTGGAACCGGTGTTTTATTGGAACTGGTGTTTATATCGCAGGGAGGTTCAAGCAATCTTGCCTGGGATGACGAAACTCCGGGAAATTGTGAATACAGTGACGTGAATGGAAACCAAATCCTGTCGAGTTTTATTGATGGTAATATTACCGTTTATAATTCGCCTGAAATTACCGGACATCCTGGTGATAAAAACATTATCACGGGTGAGAACACCTCCTTTTCGGTTAATGCCACAGGGAGCGGACTTAATTACCATTGGCAGGAAAGCGATGATGCCGGAAGCACATGGCACAATTTAACCAATTCACCACCATATTCTGGAACAACATATCCAACATTGGTTTTAACGAATGTTCCCTTGAGCCTGAATGAGAATTTATACAGGTGTTTGGTATCTGGTTATTGCCTCCCGGATAAATATTCTAATCCTGCCATCTTATTCGTCACGCCACCACCAAATTTTATTCATACCATCGCCGAATCCAATCCTTTAGCTTGTCAGGGAGATGTTGCAGTACCGATTAAGGTGGAAAACTTTGAAAACGTAGCTGCATTTTCGTTGACGCTCGGATTTGACACAACCATCTTTGAATATGATAATTATCAAAATTTAAATGATTTGCTGTCAGAAGGAGATATTGTTACGAGTGCCCTGGATGGTAAGGTTTACATAAGCTGGATTTCTACCACCTCTGTCACCATAGGGGATGATACCCTTTTTGACCTGGTTTTTATTTCTCAAACCGGAACCTGTAATCTCATCTGGGATGTTTCTACACCGGGCAACTGTGAATATTCCGATCAAAATGGGGATATTATACTTTCAAGCTATGAAAATGGCAATGTTACCATTTACCCGCCTCCTGTTGTAACGGCACATCCTGTTGATCGTACAATCGTTGAAGGAGAAAACACTTCATTTTCTGTAGGGGCTACGGGCAATGGATTGGGTTACCAGTGGCAGTTGAGTACTGATTTTGGGAATACCTGGTATGACTTAACAAATTCTCCGCCCTATTCTGGTGCCAACAATTTCACATTGAATATTTCCAGTGCTACGTTGAGCATGAATGGATACTTGTACAGGTGTGCTGTAAGTGGATCATGTCCACCGGTTGATATTTCCGGTTTTGCAGGTTTATTTGTAACTCCACCGCCACAAGTTATAAAAACCACTGTGGGCAGTTTATTGTCATCTTGTACGGGAAACTTGTATTTTCCTGTGATGGTTGAGGATTTTAACCATGTAGCGGCATTTTCGCTGGTGTTAACCACAGACCCTGTGATGCTTATGTTTGATAGTTACCAGAATTTGCATCCGGAATTAGCTGACGGACAGCTAATTTTCAACGCAATTGACGGCAAGGTATTTATAAGTTGGGTGTCATTAGCACCGGTTGATCTTGGCAACGATACCCTTTTTGAATTGTACTTTATTTCACAGCATGGAAACAGCAATTTGGTATGGGATACATTAACACCCGGAAATTGTGAATACACCAACGGTGAAGGTTCGGTAATACTTTCAAATTATACCAATGGCACCGTTTCGGTTGTTCCCCTTCCATTAATTTCAGACGCAGGAGATAATGCCCTTATCGAAATTGGAGAATCCGTAACCCTTTATGGCAATGCTGAAAGCGGAACGCCCCCCTATTCGTTCCTTTGGAGCAATGGAGAAACAACCCCGTTCATTACAGTAAGTCCAACTATTACAACGATTTATTCTTTTACGGTTTCTGATGATGCAGGCTGCCAGGCCATTGATTTTGTAATAGTGGAAGTTCTTCCGGGCCACCTTTTCGATACGGTTCAGGTATCCTTTGGGTGGAGCGGCATTTCCAGTTATATCCTTCCTGAAAATCCTGCTGTTGCTAACATTTTCTTGCCAAATATTAACGATCTGGTGATATTGATAGATGACAACACAAACCTCTACTGGCCGGGTCAGGGGATTAATACGATTGTAAATTGGAATTCACACGACGGGTATATTATTAAAACCTCCAATGAATCAGAGGTCATATTTGAGGGATCTGAAGAAACCGGGAAAACAATCAACTTAAATACAGGTTGGAATCTTATCCCCGTGCTGAGCAAATGTAATGTTGAGGTAGTTGATTTGTTCAATCAAATCAACCCTGTAATTGTTAAGGAGGTAGCCGGATCAGGAGTATACTGGCCTGATTATAATGTCAACTCACTAATCGAATTACATTCCGGTAAAGCTTACTATGTTATGATGAATACCAACGCATCCATCACATATTTTGAGTGCAATCAAATTGAAACGATTTATCCGGAATTACAAGCCTTACAAAATCATCATAATACAGAGAAAAGGTGTAGTAATGAAAGAATTGAAAACTTTTCAAATATGCTCCTGTACAGAACCCCCATAACACATACTATAGCTATCCCGGTTTCCGCATTTAATTCAATTGATATTATTGAAGGTGATTTTGTTGGGGCATTTGGTGAAATGGGTGACTGTTATGGTGTTGCTGTTTATGAAAATAAAAATACAACGTTGACGCTTTATGGTAACGATCCCACCACTCCCCTAATTGATGGTTACATCGAAAGTGAACAAATCTGTTTTATACACAGTGCATCAGCCACAAAATTTCAAAGTGACCTAGTAGCAGAATTTAACCATAATTTACCGGATAACAATGGGGGTTTTGTTACAAATGGGTTATCTGCAATAAGCAAATTTAAATGTAGTACTGAGCCGGTTGAGGAGATTAATAAATCCGGTATAGAGCTATTCCCAAACCCCACAGCAGGAAAGGTTACCATTTTGCTTTCCGGCATCGAAGGACACACCACATTCGAAATCTCCAACATACATGGAGATCTGTTAAATAACCAACTTATTTTACCGGCAGTATCAAGCCGGATCGTGAAAATGGATTTATCGGGTTATCCTTCAGGGATCTATATTTTCAGCTTTTCAAATACTCAAAGTACCATCATTAAAAAAGTGGTGTTAAGATGATAAACGCATTAAATTGCCAAAACAAGAACAGAAAAAATGATATCAATATAAACGCTGACGTGGGCTTTATTTGAGCTCATCCCAATTGCATGTAAACATTATGTTAAAACAAGTAAAATAGCAAAATCATGAAAAAAAAGTACATTTTATCCTTAATCGCTCTTCTATTCACCTGGTCTGTTCTTGCTCAGGTAACCATTACCCAGTCTTCAACAGAAGACTTCATAGTGGGCCATCAGAATAATGTATTGGTTGATAATGGTGATGTTTTCTTACCCGAAAAAGAAAATGGGTTGAGTGAATGGGTATCAACAACAAATTTACCGATAGCTTTAACGGGTCATAGAATAGTTACCTGGAACAATTGGGCATACCTTGTGGGTGGTTTCGATGGAAGTATTAACAAAGCAGCGGTTTACAGGTCGCCATTGCAGGTTGGAGGTGCGGGTAGCTGGACAAATCTCAATAATCTTCCGGTCGCCTTAAGGGATCACGCTGTAGTTACCGGTGTTGGATACCTTTATGTAATCGGGGGTTTAATGGATGGATCTCCTTCTGACCAAATATACTATGCCCAAATCAATACCGACGGGAGTATCGGAAGCTGGAATACAAGTTCCATATCATTGCCCCAGCCGCTATGGGGGCACACTGCAAAATATGTGAATGGCTACATTTATATTGTAGGGGGAGCAAATGAACCCGGCAACACCAATGCTTCCGATAAGATATATTATACTTCTGTAGGTTCCAACGGGCAGTTGTCGGCTTTCTCCTTAACAGTAAGTTTGCCCCAGGCCCGAAATGCGCATTCTATGGTTGTGTATAACGCAAACCTATATGTTTTGGGGGGGTACAATAATACTGGGGCCAGACAAAACACGGTTTATTATTCTGGGATAAACGCTGATGGGACCTGTACGGGTTGGCTTACGGCCGAGGCGTTACCAACATTACTGAGCAATCATTCCTCGGTTTGTTATAATGGTTTGATTTCGGTGATATGTGGAGATATCGGGGGGTCAGTTCCATTTACCAGGAAAGTGTATTACGCTGATGTTGAAGATGCCCCGAATTTTAACTGGATAGAATCAAATTACGAACTATACACGCGCCGGAAAGACGGTCAGGCATTTGTGGGGAATGGACAAATCTTGTACGCAGGTGGCGAAGATCTCTCCGGTACACCGGTCAGTGTTACAAGATATTCAGCTTTAACTATGACTGCCGAAAAGGTAAGTCATGGAAGTTTTGTCTCCTCGTCATTTATACT